>JAYUQE010000183.1:0-13194 GCA_043756905.1 Burkholderiales bacterium
CCGAAAACGGGATGAGCAGGTAGAGGATGTCCACGATCGTGATCTCAGGCCAGCGCCGGGCCGCCCCAAGCCTGTCCTGAGCCCTGTCGAAGGGCGGCCTGAGCGCCCCCCGGGGGCCGCGAGCGAAGCGAGTTTGGGGCTGTCACTTCGCCAGGCGCAGCGCATTGACCACCACGACCAGCGAACTCGTCGCCATGCCCAGACCCGCCAGCCACGGCGGCAAGGCGCCCATCAGCGCGAGCGGGACGCAGGCCGCGTTGTAGGCCGCCGCCCAGGCGAAGTTCTGGCGCACGACCCGCCGTGTGCGGCGCGCCAGCGCGAAGGCGTGCGCCACATCGGCCAGGCGCATCGACAGCAACAGCGCGTCGGCACTGTGGCGCGCCAGGTCAGCGCCGCCGCCCATCGCGATCGACACGTCGGCCAGCGCCAGCACCGGCGCGTCGTTGACGCCGTCACCGAGCATCGCCACCACGCGGCCGGCGGCCTGCTCGGCACGCACGGCGGCCAGCTTGTCCCGCGGCGTCGCGCCGGCCTGTGCCGAGGTAAGGCCGAGTTGCGTGGCCACGCGTTGGACCCGCGCGGGTTGGTCGCCGGACAACAGCCGTACCTCGATGCCCAGGCCGCGCAACGCAGCCAGCGCGGCGGCAGCGTCCGGGCGCAGCGCTTCGTCGAAGTCGAGCCGCAGCAGCGCGGTGCCGGCCGGACCGAACCAGAGCTGCAGGTGGTCCGCGTCGGGCTGCGGCCCCGCACCGACGAACGCCGCCGAGCCGAGCCGCCATTCGCGGCCTGCGACGTCGCACGCCGCGATGCCGGCACCGGGGACTTCGCGCACGCCCTGCCAGGGCACCGCGCCCGGGCCGCACTGCGCCGCCAGCGCCCGCGACAGCGGGTGATTCGACCAGGCGGCCAGCGCCGCCGCCTGGCGCAGCAACGCCGCCTCGTCTTCGTCGCCACCCGGCGCCACGCGAACCATGCCGAGCCATCGCGGCCGCTCTTCGGTGAGCGTGCCGGTCTTGTCGATGAACAGCGTCTGCACCCGCACCATCGCATCGAGCGCATCGGCACGGCGCAGCAGCACGCCGCGGCACGCCAGATGGCCGCTGGCCGCCAGCAGCGCCGAGGGCGCCGCCAGCGACAGTGCACAGGGGCAGGTGACGATCAGCACCGACACGGCGACCCACAGCGCGCGCGACGGCTCGATGAAGCTCCAGGCAAGCGCGGCGAGCGCGGCCAAACCGAGCACGGCCCACAGGAACGGCGCCGCCCAGCGGTCGGCGCTCACGGCCGCGCCGGGTCGTTGCGCCTGGGCCTCCTGCATCAGCAGGACGATCGCGGCCAGGCGCGTGGCGGCGCCGCTGCGGGTCACGCGCAACTCAACCGGCGCGCCGAGGTTGAGGCTGCCGGCCAGCAGCTCGTCACCCACCTGCTTGGGCCGTGGCCGGGCCTCGCCCGAGAGCATCGACTCGTCGGCGCTGGTCAGGCCGGCAAGCAGCACGCCGTCGGCCGGGAACGTGGCACCCAGTGTCACGCGCACGCGGTCACCCACCACCAGGCGGCTGGCCGGCACGGCCTCGGTGCGGCCGTCGCCGAGCACGCGGCTGGCTTGTGCGGGCAGCGCGGCGCTGCCGGCCTCCAGAGCCTCGGCGGCGCGGTGACGCGCACGCAGCTCGAGCCAGCGCGCGCCAAGCAGAAAGGCCACGAACATGGCCAGCGAATCGAAATACACCTCGTGGCCGAACACGCCGCCGGGGTCGAACGCGGCACCGGTGCTGGCGACGAACGTGACCAGCAGACCCAGCGCCACCGGCAGGTCCATGCTGATGCGGCGCCCTCGCAGCGCGCGCCAGGCGCCACTGAAGAAGGGTGCCGCGGCAAACAGCAGCACCGGCAGCGTCAGCACCCAACTGCCCCAGTTCAGCAGCGCCAACAGGTCGGGCGCCAGGTCGCCCGGCTCGGCCAGGTAGACCGGGGTGGCGAACATCATCACCTGCATGGCGCAGAAGGCCGCCACGAACAGCCGCCACAGCGCCAGACGCTGCTCGCGCAGGCGCAGCGCACGGGCGTCGACCGCCAGGTCGGGCGCGGCGTCGTAGCCGGCGCGCCTGACGGCGGCGACCAGCGTCGAGGCCCGCGTGCGCGCCGGCTCCCAGCCGACCTGGGCAATCGCTGCAGCGGCGTTGACACGCGCCCACCGCACGCCCTCGACACCGAGCAAGGCGGCTTCGATCAGGCCGGCACACGCCGCACAGTGCAGCCCCGCCAGGCGCAGCGACGACGTCGCCACGCCATCGCCCTGCCAGCGCGTGTAGCAGCTCAGCGCTTCGGGATCATCGAGGGCGGACAGGTCGGCACAAGCGGCAGCGGCAGCGTTCATCGGTGGAGGCTTTGCCGATAATCTAGGTCTACCCGCTGCCCACAGACATGACGAATATCAAGACACCTGCGCTGCTCGCCGCCCTGGCGCTGACCGCCCTGGCCCCGCTGGCCGCCGCCCAAGGCAGCGCCGGCACGCCGCAGAACCTGCCGGCGATCACGCTGCAGGCCGGCATGCACAACATCCGCGCCGCGGTGGCGCAGACGCCCGAGCAGCGCCAGACCGGGTTGATGTTCCGCCGCGAGATGGCGCAGCACGAAGGCATGCTGTTCGTCTTCGAGCAAGCCTCGCCGCAGTGCTTCTGGATGAAGAACACCCCGCTGCCCTTGTCGATCGCCTTCCTGGCCGACGACGGCACCGTCGTCAACATCGCCGACATGCAGCCGCAGGTGCTCGACAGCCACTGCTCGAGCAAACCGGTGCGCTACGTGCTCGAGATGAACCAGGGCTGGTTCGCCAAGCGCGGCATCAAGGCCGGCTCGAAAATCACCGGCGCGCCGTTTGCCGCCGCCACCGCGCCACGCTGAGGGCCGCGGCCCGCGCCACGGGCGGGCTTGACCCCAGTGGCCACAGGCACACTGACTTCGCTATAGTCGCCGCGGTTTCTTTCATAACAAAGAGGAGCAAGACCGACATGGCTGCCATTCTTCAATCCTTGGGCCGCACCGTCGCCGCAGGCGTCGTGCTGGTGATCCTGCTCGCACTGGCCGTGGGCAGCGTGCCGTACGACCAAAACTGGGGCGCCTTCGTAATGCGCTGGCTGCACGTGGCCTCGGGCGTGATGTGGATCGGCCTGCTGTGGTACTTCAACTTCGTGCAGATCCCGTCGATGCCGAAGATTCCCGATGAGCAAAAGCCCGCCATCGGCAAAGTCATCGCGCCCACCGCGCTGTTCTGGTTCCGCTGGGCCGCGCTGGCCACGGTGGTCACCGGCCTGCTGGTGGCGATGATGCATGGCTACCTGGCCCAGGCGCTGATGTTGCAGCGCCCGGTGCTGGCCATCGGCATCGGCATGTGGCTGGCCTTGATCATGGCCTTCAACGTGTGGTTCATCATCTGGCCGAACCAGAAAAAGGCACTGGGCATGGTGACGGTCACGCCAGAAGAAAAGGCCAAGGCCGCACGCCTGGCGATGCTCACGTCGCGCGCCAACACCATGCTGTCGATTCCCATGCTGTTTTGCATGGTGGCGCAGCAAAACGGCGGGCTGTAAGGGCGGTTACGTAGCGGGCGGCGGCTCGACGGAGAGCCGCCGTTCGATCGCCACCATGGCCTGGCCACGCGCCAGGCGCAACTTCAAGATGGCGCCCGGGCTTAACTGCCCCGGCGCCATCAACACTTTGCCGGCCTCGTCTTCGACGATGGCGTAGCCGCGTTCGAGCACATGCTGCGGGTCGAGTTGCGTCAGCCTGGCCTGCAGCACCGCCACGCCATTGCGCGCTGCCGCCAAGGCCAGGCCGCGGGCGCGCAGGTTGCGCGCATGCAGGTAGGCCAGCGCCTGGCTGCCGTGTGCACCCCGGCGCGCCATGCTGCCGCGCAGGCGCAGGGCCAGCAGGGCCAGGCGCTGCTGGTGCCCGCGCAGGCCTTGCAGCCGGCCGGCGAGTTGTTCGTCCAGCAAGTCGAGCCGCTGCGCCTGGGTGTCCAGGCGGCGCTGCACGGCGCGTGCGGCGCGTGCGGCCAGCAGCGCCAGCGCGGCGCGCAGTTCATCGCGCGGCGGTGCAGCCAGCTCGGCCGCTGCCGTGGGCGTGGCGGCGCGCAGGTCGGCCGCCAGGTCGGCCAGGCTGATGTCGGTTTCATGGCCGACACCGCTGATCACCGGCAACGGGCATTCGCGAATGGCACGCACCAGGGCTTCGTCATTGAAGGCCCACAGATCTTCCAGCGAGCCGCCGCCGCGCACCAGCAGCAGCACATCCACCTCACGCCGCTGCCCGGCAAGCTGCAACGCACGCACCAGTGCCGCAGGTGCCTGCGCGCCCTGCACCAGGCTGGGGTAGACCACCACCCGCACCTGTGGCGAGCGGCGCGCCAGCGCCGTCAACACGTCATGCAGCGCCGCCGCGCCGGTGGAAGTGACGATGCCCACGGCGCGCGGGAACGCCGGCAGCGCCCGCTTAGCCGCCACATCGAACCAGCCCTGTGCCTGCAGCAGCGCTTTCTTGCGCAGGAACTCTTCGTACAGCGCGCCGCTGCCCACGCGCCGCATGGCCTCGGCCACGAACTGCAACTCGCCGCGCTGTTCGTACACCGCCAGGCGGCCGCGCAGCTCGACCTGTTGGCCGTCGGCGGGCGCGAAGTCCATCATCACCGCGGCGCGGCGGAACATGGCACAGCGCAGCAAGGCCGGCGCGCCGCTGGCATCTTTCAAGGCGAAGTACAGGTGCCCGCTGGCCGGGCGCGACAGGCCAGAGAGCTCACCGCGCACCGTGACGGCGGCAAAGCGCGCGTTCAGCGCATCGGCGCAAGCCAGCAGCAGCGCGGCCACGCCCCAAACGGGCCGCGCCAGGCCTTCGTTTTCAGCCGCGATCATGGCCAAACCCAGGGCTGGCGCGGAGGCAACGCTCCACACCCGCGCCAACACTGGGCTGCGCCGGCATGGGCCGGCAATAAGTGCCGCATTCGAGTCTCAACTGGTTGATTTCAAACATTATTTTCCTGCCGAAAAAAGTGGCAGGCTAATCAGACCCATGTATTGACGCCACTTTGCAGCCGGTGCAGGCACGTTAATCACACAGTTGTCCACAGCAACGGTGGATGACTTGGCGTGGCAAGCGCCTGGGCGCAGAAAGCAGCCCTTTTCAGCGGCCGGGTCGTCTTAAGCTTGCCGTCATAATTGCCGCCGCTGTGTGCCCTGCCGGAGCCCTTGCAGGCCCTGCGAAGGGCCATGCAGCGCCCACCGCCGCGCACCCGAGGCCACCCCTTTGCTTTCGATCATACAAGCCGCTGGTTGGCCAATCTGGCCGTTGATCCTGTGCTCCATCGTCGCCCTGGCCATCGTCGTTGAACGCCTGATCAGCCTGCGCCCTGCATTGGTGGCGCCGGTCAGCCTGCTCGAAGAAGTGCTGGCGGTGACGCGCGAGCGGCTGCCCAACCTGGAAGTGGTGAACAAGCTGGCGCAAACCTCTGAAATGGGCAGCGTGCTGGCCACCGGTTTGCGCAACGTGATGGCCAACCCCAAGGCCAGCGAGCTTGACGTGCGCCAGTCGCTCGAAGGCGCCGGCCGCGTGGCGCTGCACCGGCTGGAGCGCTACCTGAATGCGCTGGGCACAATCGCTTCGGCCGCGCCGCTGCTGGGGCTGTTTGGCACCGTGGTGGGCATGATCGAAATCTTCGGCTCGCAGTCACCCACCGGCGGCTCCAACCCGCAGATGCTGGCGCACGGTATTTCGGTGGCGCTGTACAACACGGCGTTCGGGTTGATCATCGCCGTGCCGGCGTTGATGTTCCACCGCTACTTCCGCTCGCGGGTCGAGGAGTACCAACTGACCATGGAACTGGCCGCCGAGCGGCTGCTGCCACAGTTGATGCGCCATGCGGCACGGATCAACGCCGCGATGGCTGGTTAACGCCACGATGAAATTTTCGCGCCGCCATGTCGATGAACCCGAGATCAACCTGATCCCGTTCATCGATGTGTTATTGGTGATCCTCATCTTCCTGATGCTGTCGACCACCTATTCGCGCTTCACCGAGTTGCAACTCACCTTGCCATCGGCCGATGCCGACAAGTTGCGCGAACGGCCGCATGAAATCCTGGTGGCCGTGGCCGCCGACGGGCGCACGCTGATCAACAAGCAACCTGTGGACGGGCGCAGCGTGGTCGCCCTGGCCGCCGAGCTCACCGCCGCGGCCGCCGGCCATGCCGATTCGGCGGTGATCATTTCTGCTGACGCCTTGTCGTCGCATCAATCGTTCGTCAACGTGCTCGACGCCGCCCGGCGCGCCGGCCTGGCGCGCCTGACCATCGCCACGCAAGGCAGCAGCGGCGCGCAGCAGTGAAGCTGCCGGCGGCGTGGCAGCAGGCCCTGGCGGCCGGCTGGTGGCAGCCCCACTGCACCGGTTGGCACCGCGCGCTGCTGCCGCTGGCCTGGCTGTATGGCCAGGCTGTTGCCCTGCGAAAACATGTCCTGCGCAAACATATGTTTGGAAGCGGCCGGCATGCGCCGGTGCCCGTGGTGGTGGTGGGCAACCTGGTGGTCGGCGGTGCAGGCAAGACGCCCACCGTCATCGCCCTGGTGCAGGCGTTGCAAGCCGCCGGGCGCAAGCCGGGCGTGGTGTCGCGCGGCTATGGGCGTCACGGTGATGAAGTCCGTGAGGTCACGCCGCAGGCGCAGAGTGTGCAGGTGGGCGACGAGCCGCTGTTGATCAAGCGCCGCACCGGCGTGCCGGTATGGGTGGGCCGCGATCGCGCCGCAGCGGTGCGCGCCTTGTTGCTGGCCCAGCCGCAGGTCGACCTGATCGTTGCCGACGACGGCTTGCAGCACCTGGCACTGCAGCGTGACGCACAGGTCATCGTCTTCGACGAGCGCGGCGCCGGCAACGGCCAACTGCTGCCTGCCGGTCCGTTGCGCGAGCCGCTGCCTGCGGCCGTGCCGGCGCGCACGCTGGTGCTCTACAACGCCGCGGCCGCCAGCACGCCGCTGCCCGGCGCCTTGGTTCAGCGGCAATTGAGTGGCGCCGTGGCCCTGGCTGACTGGTGGGCCGGCGCCGCACCCACCACCGCCGCGTTGCACGCCTTGCGTGGCCGCCCGGTGCTGGCCGCTGCCGGCCTGGCGCACCCGGCGCGCTTCTTCAACATGTTGCGTGCGCTGGGCCTGCAAGTGACCGAACTGCCGTTGCCAGATCACCATGACTACACCACCCTGCCCTGGCCCGACAGCACGGCAGACGTGCTGGTCAGCGAGAAAGACGCGATCAAGATTGAGCCGGGCCGGGTGGGCAGCACGCGGGTGTGGGTGGTGCCGCTAGACTTCAAGCTGCCCGAAGGATTCGTAGCCAACCTGCTTGCGCATTGCACCCGCCCATGAGCCTTGATCTGCGCCTGATCGAACTGCTGGTCTGCCCGGTGTGCCGCGGCCCGTTGCAACTGCTGCGCGACGAACAACAACGCCCCACCGGCTTCACCTGCGCGGCCGACCGCCTGGCCTTCCCCATCCGCGACGGCCTGCCCTGCCTGCTGGAAAGCGAAGCGCGCAGCCTGGACGCCGCCACAGCCACACCCACGCCCGCACCAGGCGGCGGCTGAGGCCTTGGACTTTCACGTCCTGATCCCGGCGCGGCTGGCCTCCACCCGCCTGCCCAACAAGCCCCTTGCCGACATCGCCGGCCTGCCCATGGTGGTGCGCGTGGCGCAGCGCGCCGCGCACTCTGGCGCACGGCAAGTCATCGTGGCGGCAGATCATCCACGCATCGTCGACGCCTGCACCGCCCACGGGGTGAAAGCCTTGCTCACCCGCGCTGACCATGCCAGCGGCAGCGACCGCCTGGCCCAGGCCTGTGAACTCATCGGTTTGGATGGCGACGACCTGGTGGTGAACGTGCAGGGTGACGAGCCGCTGATCGAGCCCGACCTGGTGCGCGCGGCCGCAAACCTGTTGCTGCAGCGGCCCGACTGTGTGATGAGCACGGTGGCGCACGCCATCGATGCGGTGGCGGATTTCACCAATCCGAACATCGTCAAGGTGGTGCTCGATGCGCAAGGCCGCGCGCTCTATTTCAGCCGCGCACCAATACCGGCCTGGCGCGATGCACCCGGCGCACCCGGTGCGCTCGCCATGCTGGCTCAGCCACCACCACTGCGCCACGTGGGCCTGTATGCCTACCGCGCCGGCTTCCTGCGCCGCTTTCCAGGCCTGAGCCCGGCTCCCCTGGAGCGACTCGAAGCACTGGAACAGTTGCGCGTGCTGTGGCATGGCGAACGCATCGCAGTGCTGGTCAGTGCGGCGGCACCCGGCATCGGCGTCGACACGCCGCAAGACCTGGCGCGCGTGCGCGCGCTGTTCGCCAGCGGCGCAGCCGTTTGACGAAAGACGGCGCGCCATAATTCGCCGGCCCAGGCCGTGCTCAAAGTACCAAGCCGCGGCATCGAACCCACGCAAGAGCCACACACAAGAGGCGAGACCACGATGAGACTGATCCTGTTGGGCGCGCCCGGCGCGGGCAAGGGCACGCAGGCCACGCAGATTTGCCAGAAGTACGGCATTCCGCAAATCTCCACCGGCGACATGCTGCGCGCCGCCGTCCAGGCCGGCACGCCGTTGGGGCTGGCGGCCAAGAAGGTGATGGACTCGGGCGCGCTGGTCAGCGACGACATCATCATCGGCCTGGTGAAGGAGCGCATCACCCAGCCCGACTGCACCAACGGCTTCTTGTTCGACGGCTTCCCACGCACCATTCCCCAGGCCGAGGCCATGAAGGCGGCTAACGTTCGACTTGACGTGGTGCTTGAAATCGACGTGCCCGACAGCGCCATCATCGACCGCATGAGCGGGCGGCGCGTGCACCAGCCCTCGGGCCGCACCTATCACATCGCCTTCAACCCGCCCAAGGTGGCCGGCAAAGACGACGTGACGGGCGAAGATTTGATCCAGCGCGTGGACGACACTGAAGCCACGGTGCGCCACCGGCTCGATGTTTACCAACAGCAAACGCGCCCGCTGGTGGGCTACTACACCGCCTGGGCCGCCACCGGTGACGCCGACGCGCCGCGCTATCGCAAGATCGATGGCACGGGCAGCGTTGATGCGATCACGCAGCGGGCGTTTGCGGCGTTGTCGGGCTGAGGCACCCGGCTCAACTCTTAAGCGCGTTTAAATTTAGGCCTGGTTAAGGCTTTTCGATTCGCCCAAAGGAGAGCACATGTCTGACACCGCAGCCGATCTCGCCCAACGAGGAAGACAGCTCCCGCCGCTAGAGCGTGAGCGACTCGTCGACGCATTGCTAGAGTCCCTGAATGAGCCAGCCGCAAATGAGCTTGATGCCGCATGGGGTGCTGAGATCGCGAGACGCCTTGAGGCATATGACCGTGGGGAGGTAAAGGCTATTCCTGCTGAAGAGGTATTCGCACGAGCAAGAGCGCTGGCCAAGTGATCGACATTCGATTTCTGCCTGCGGCGGAATTGGAACTGGTGCATGAGGTCGAATACTATTCAGCGGCTCGCACTGGAACAGGTGTTCGGTTCCAAGCCGAAGTAGAGGCGGCAGCTAACCTAGGAGCGTGGGCGGCAGAAGGACGGCGGCTGCAACGCGCGAGAAACCGGCACCGCTCGGTATCACCGCCTGCGCCCAGGAGAACCACCCTGGGCTTGTCGGTGCTCCCAAGCGGTACTCGGTTTTCGCACGTTTCGCTTCGCCGCCTTCTGCCGCCCACGCTCCTAGCATTCCGACATCCTCAAGGCGGCGCGCCATCTCCAGGTGGGACACGTAGCATGTTGATCAAAGGCTTTCCGGTCAGCCTTGTCTACCGCCATACTGATCATGAGGTTCTTGTCGTTGCTGTTGCGCCTCACCGAAGACGGCCTGGGTACTGGATTGCACGTCTAGGTGCCGGCTAACCAGAACCGAGGTTGGCTAAACATTCAGGTCAGCCACCGTTGTCGTTGGAGTCATCGAATCAAACGGCGGCCCTTGGATCAAGGCGGCTGTGCTTTCATGGTGCGTTGCAGTCGCTCGTTTGGCTTCGGCGCCAGGTCGAGCATGGCCAGGAACTTGGTGTAGGTTGACAGACAGGTGTAGTGCCAATGTCATGACGAGTTGCGGCCGAGTCGCAGCGAAGGAAATCGTTCGTGCCGACAAGCATCGAACCTGGTGCTCAAGTGCGCACCGACGGCTCGGCCGCCAATCGAGAACTGAGTGCCTGGCGGCCAGGAAGGCGGATGCGGGCGCGCTGGTGCGCGAAGACATCATCTTGGACTTGGTCAATGAACGCATCACCCACTGGGGTTGCGCCAACGGTTTTCTCGTTGATGGCTTCCCGCGCACCCTTCCCCAGGCCGATGCGATGAAGGCGGCTAACGTTCGACTTGATGTGGTGCTTGAAATCGACGTACCCGACAGCGCCATCATCGACCGCATGAGCGGGCGGCGAGTTCATCAACCTTCGGGCCGCACCTATCACATCGCCTTCAACCCGCCCAAGGTGGCCGGCAAAGACGACGTGACGGGCGAAGATTTGGTCCAGCGCGTGGACGACACCGAAGCCACGGTGCGCCACCGGCTCGACGTGTACCAACAGCAAACGCGCCCGCTGGTGGGCTACTACACCGTCTGGGCCGCCACCGGCGCGATTGATGCGCCGCGCTATCGCAAGATCGATGGCACGGGCAGCGTCGAGGCGATCACGCAGCGGGAGTTTGCGGCGTTGGCAGGCTGAGGCAGCCCGCTCAAGGCTCAATAGCGTTCAGACCAGATCCAAGCGCTTTTCGATGCGCAGGATGCGCTCAAGCAATTTGTCAAGGCTGACTTGCTGACGCGCGCCATCCTCGAACAGGTGCACGTCATTGCGCCGCAACTCGATCACCGACGTGTCGGTGCTGTGCAAGCGCAACTTGATGTCTGCGGTATCAGATTTGATTTCAGCCAATTCGGCGCGAATTGCCTTCAGGTGTTCGATGATGATGTTGTCGATCTGATCAGTCATGTGTGAACCTCACCTGGCTAAACATGATACGGCAGGCATCCGCGAGACTGCCAGCGAAGGCAGGATGCCTTGCCGACTCCGTCATCATCGAAAATACGGCTTGACTGACCTGCCGCGGCTCAAGCCAATGCTGCCTTCAAGTCAGCCACCGTCGTCATCAAAGTCATCGGGTCAATTGGCGACGAGGTCAGACCCAGGCGCAAATAAAAAGTCTTTGCTTCTTCAGAAACTGCGTGAACGAGCAAACCTCGGATACCGATGGCATCGGCCGCATGGATGACCCGGTTCGCGGCGTCCTGAAAGAGGCACCTCCCCAACCCAAGACCGTGCTGGTCTTGCGCCACCGCCAGCCTTGCGAGCACCACTACAGGAATTGGATCGGGCATATTGCGCCTGAAGCGCCCAGGGGACGCACTGGCGGCCACAGCGCTGGCAGCCAGCGCGTAGTACCCAATGACCTGGCCCGCACTGCACGCGACAAACGTGCGCGAAGCGCCGCTGAACTGGTTTGGCAGTGCGCGGCGGCGCAGCCAGTCGTCAAGCGACGCAACGCCGCTGGTGAAGCCGCCAAGCGAATGCTCTGCGGTCAACGGCTCAGGGGCCAGGATCATCGAGCCTGCTTCGGACCTTTGAACCAAGGCGGCCGTGCCTTCATCGTGCGTTGCAGCTGCTCATTTGGCTTCGGCGCCAGATCGAGCATGGCCAGAAACTTGGTGTAGGTTGACGGGCTGACGACGAAGATGGTTCGATCCAGCAGCGCGTCTTCGGCGGCGCGGCGTGCTGCGCTCAAAATGAAGTCTGTTCGCGTCTTACCGCTGGCTTGAGCAGCGCGGTCAATCAGGCCGCGCTCAGCGGCCGCGATGCGCAGATTCAGCGTTTCGCGGCGCGCAGCTTTGGTTGGCGTTGCAGCTTCAGGTTTCATGGTGCATGTCGAGCGTGAAGGCGCCCATTCTAATCGGGTGTAATGCCAATGTCATTACAAAGCGTGGCCATGAAACCTTACCGCGATAGAGTGTAAGGAATCGTCTGACCCTGAGAGGATTCGATCATGTTCGCCACACTCACCTGCAAGGGGCAGGTCACGCTGCCCAAGGAGATACGCGACCGGCTGAGCCTGGATGCCGGTGCGATCCTCGACTTCCAGATTCAGGCGGACAACACGATCACCGCGCGGCGGGTCGTGCCCGATGCTCGGCGCATCCGTGGATTGCTCAAGTCGCCGCATGCCGCACCGCTGACCGTCGAGCAGATGGACGAAGCGCTCGCCAAGCACTTGCGCGACAAATACGCCCGAACCCAGGCGCGCCGTAATTCCGCCGGCCGATGATCGGCATCGACACCAACATCCTGCTGCGCCTGTGGCTCAACGATGACCCGGCGCAGAACAAGCGCATCGACGCGCTGCTGGCCGTGCATGGCAGCACGCCCGGCTCGTTGCTGGTGACGGATGTCGTGTTGGTGGAAGCCGTCTGGACGCTGAGGTCTGCCTTCGACCAGGACAAGGCCGCCCAAGTGATCGCGGTGCGCAGCCTGTTGGAGGAAACCGCGTTCGCCTTTGACGATCGCGAAGCCGTCGCGGGTGCCGTCACCCTGTTCGAAGCGGGCTCTCGCGGATTCGCCGACTGCCTCGTCGTTGCCAAGCACGCCCGACAGGGATGCGACTTCACCGCGACCTTCAACCGAGGCATGCGCAAGTTGCCAGGGGTGAAGGTGCTCTGAAATCGACCTTCAACAGAGTTCAAAGAACAGGCACTGAGCAAGGCCAGGCAGCGCCGGTCGCGCACGCCGGCATCGGTGGCCAGAGAGCTGAACGCGGCCTTGGGTACTCTGAAGGGCTGGCTCAAGAGATCGGGCAAGGGGCGGCAGGGTTGGCGCATGCGGCAACCCTGCGCGCAGATGTTCCGGCCCGCCAGTGGGCTGCTGCGCAGCGGCGATAGCCGCAACGATGTTGAATCGGGTGGGCGAGCACGCTGCGGTGATGGCGGCGCGATCCAAACGCGTCAGGTGGCAATACTGTTACCTTAGAGTATTTTTCAGCACAATCGCACCGCTGCAACGAAGGAGCAAGCGATGGCGCGAACCAGGGCAGTACTGGGATCCGGGGCTCGGCTGGCGGACAACTTGAGCGCCAGCTTGCTGGCCCGGGTGGTGCCTGCAGAGGTGGTGCACGAAGAGCTGGACG
>JAYUQE010000184.1:0-13190 GCA_043756905.1 Burkholderiales bacterium
CTGGCGGTGATTCGGAAGGAACGCGCTATCGGATCACACAATCGGTTCACAACGTGTCAGCAGAGCGCACACACGTCGGGGGGCTTTTTGGGGGGTAGACAAGAAACACGGGCCGCTGAGGCCCGTGTTTACCAATGAATTGGCGGAGTGGACGGGACTCGAACCCGCGACCCCCGGCGTGACAGGCCGGTATTCTAACCAACTGAACTACCACTCCTGGCAGCAGCAACTTCCGGTTTGCACCGCAAGCGTCGCCTGACTTGGCCAACCAAAGTTGGCGTCCCCTAGGGGATTCGAACCCCTGTAATCACCGTGAAAGGGTGGTGTCCTAGGCCTCTAGACGAAGGGGACTTGGCAATCACTTCTTCACCTGAACTGTGCGCGGGCCCTTGGCTTTGGTGGAGGTAAGCGGGATCGAACCGCTGACCTCTTGCATGCCATGCAAGCGCTCTCCCAGCTGAGCTATACCCCCGTCAAGAAAGGGCCAGACACTGATCAGGAAAGACCAACATTATAACCGCAACTATGACGCTGCCCGCAGCCGCTCAAGCACGGTGTCGCGAGAGAACAGCGCCAGCACGGCATCAAGCGAAGGTGTTTGCGCGCGGCCGCACACCAGCACGCGCACGGCATGGGCGAGTTGCGGCATCTTCAGCCCGTGCTGCGCCAACGCGGCCTTGATGGCCGCTGCAATGCCGGCGCTGTGCCAGTCGCATTCGGCTAACTTCAGGCTCAAGGTGACCAGCGCGGGCAGCACGGCGGGCGTGACATGCGCTTGCAGGTCTTGCGCACTGGGTGACACCAGTGCGTGGTACATGACCAGCCAATCGGCAATCTCAATCGTCGTGGCGCAGCGGTCTTTGAACAGCTCGATCATGCCGGGCAGTGCCGCCCGATCGCTCACCGTGATGCCCTTGCGTTCGAGCTGTTGCGCCACCAGGGGCACCAAGGCCTCATTGGCCATGGCCTTGATGTGCTGCGCATTCACCCAGCGCAGCTTGGCTTCGTCGAACTGCGCCGCGCTGCGGCCCAGGTGGTCGAGGTTGAACCATTGCAGGAACTGCTGGCGCGAGAAGATTTCATCGTCGCTATGGCTCCAGCCCAGGCGGGCCAGGTAGTTCACCACGCCATCGGCCAGGAAGCCTTCATCGCGGTATTGCGTCACCGGCTTGGCGCCGTGGCGCTTGCTCATCTTCTCGCCACTTTCGTTCAGCACCGTGGGCAGGTGCGCATACACCGGCACGGCATGGCCCAGGGCCTGGAAGATGTGGATCTGGCGCGGCGTGTTGTTGACATGGTCGTCACCGCGAATGACATGCGTGATGGCCATGTCGATGTCGTCCACGACCACGCAGAAGTTGTAGGTGGGGGTGCCGTCGGGGCGGGCGATCACCAGGTCGTCGAGCTCGTCGTTGCTGAAGGCCACGCGACCCTTGACCTTGTCGTCCCACGCCACTTCACCGCCCTGCGGTGTCTTGAAGCGCAGCACCGGCTGCACGCCTGGTGGCGGCGCGGGCAGCGTCTTGCCGGGCGCGGGGCGCCAGGTGCCGTCATAGCGCGGCTTTTGTTTGGCGGCGGTTTGGCGCTCGCGCAGCGCGTCGAGCTCGGCCGTGCTCATGTAGCACGGGTAGGCCGTGCCGGCATCAACCAGTTGCTTGAGCACCTCGCGGTAGCGCGGCATGCGCTGCATTTGGTAGTACGGGCCTTCGTCATGATCCAGGCCCAGCCAGGCCATGCTTTCGAGGATGGCATCAACGGCTTCTTGCGACGAGCGCTCGACATCGGTGTCTTCGATGCGCAAGATGAACCGGCCGCCGGTGGCGCGCGCAAAGGCCCACGGGTACAGCGCCGAGCGGATGTTGCCCAGGTGGATGAAGCCGGTGGGGCTGGGCGCGAAGCGCGTGCGGGTTGGCATGAGAGCGGGCGTGGGCATGTGCGTCATGCCGCCACCGCGGCCAGGGCCTGCGCCAGATCGTCTTGCAGGTCTTGTACGTCTTCCAGCCCCGCGGCCACGCGGATCATGCCTTGCGTGATGCCCGCGGCCAGGCGCTGCGCTTCGGTCAGCCGGCCGTGGCTGGTGCTGGCCGGGTGGGTGATGGTGGACTTGGTGTCACCCAGGTTGGCGGTGATGGAGTAGATGCTGGTGCCATCGATCACGCTGAAGGCGTTGGCGCGTGCGCCATCGGCGCCCTGCCCTTTGACGATGAACGACACCACGGCGCCGCCCACGCCGCCTTGCTGGCGCATGGCCAGCGCATGCTGCGGGTGCGACGGCAAACCGGGGTGGTAGACGCGCTCGACTTGCGGCTGCTGTTCCAGCCACTGCGCCAGCTTCAAGGCGCGTGCGCTTTGCGCGTGCATGCGGATGGACAAGGTCTCCATGCCCTTGAGCACGACCCAGGCGTTGAACGGCGACAAGCACATGCCGGCGCTGCGCATCACGGGCACGAACTTGTCGTTGATGAGGTCTTCATCCCCGCACAAGGCGCCGGCAATGACCCGGCCCTGGCCGTCGAGGTACTTGGTGCCAGAGTGAATGATGAGATCGGCCCCCAGGCGCGCCGGTTGCTGCAGGACTGGTGAACAAAAGCAGTTGTCCACCGCCAGCAGCGCGCCGGCGCGGTGGGCCAGTTCAGCCAACGCGGCGATGTCGCACACCTCGGTCAGCGGGTTGCTGGGGGTTTCGGCGAACAGCAGCTTGGTGTTGGGCTGCATGGCCGCGCGCCATTCGGCCACGTCGGTTTGCGAGACGAATGTGGTGAGCACACCAAACTTGCCGAACTCGCCCTGCAGCAACTTGATGGTGGAGCCGAACACGCTGCGCGAACACACCACGTGGTCGCCGGCCTTGAGCAGGCCCATCACCATGAGCATGATGGCGGCCATGCCGCTTGAAGCGGCGATGCAGCCACTGGTACCTTCCAGGGCCGCCAGGCGGCGCTCCATCATCGCCACCGTGGGGTTGGAGAAGCGGCTGTACACAAACGCCTCCTCCTCGTTGGCAAAGCGCGCCGCGGCGGTGGCGGCGTCGGGGTGCACGAAACTGCTGGTCAGGAACAGGGCCTCAGAGTTTTCGCCCCACTGCGAAGCGGGCAGGCCTTCGCGCACGGCCAGGGTGTCGAGCCGGGCCGTGGCGGGCAACTTCACGCGCGGCAATTTCTTCATGGTGTCGGTCATGTCTGAGCGTCCACTGCGCCTTGCAAGGCCAGGCGGGAATGGCTGCTGGGTTCGTCGCTGCTGGCCGCTAGGTCGCGCTGGCGGCGCATCACGGCAAAGTCTTCCAGCGAAATGTCGCCGGTGATGTAGTGGCCATCAAAGCAAGAGGCATCAAAGCCGTCGAGCTTCGGGTTCAGCGCCTTGATCACGCGCTTCATCGCATCAACGTCTTGATAGATCAGCGCGTCGGCGCCGATGAACTGGCGTATCTCATCGGCCGTGCGGCCATACGCGATCAGTTCTTCATGCGTGGGCATGTCGATGCCGTACACATTCGGGAAGCGCACCGGCGGCGCGGCCGACGCCATGTAGACCTTGCGTGCACCGGCTTCGCGCGCCATCTGCACGATCTCTTTGCTGGTGGTGCCGCGCACGATGGAGTCGTCGACCAGCAAGACGTTGCGGCCCTTGAATTCAACGCCGATGGCATTGAGCTTCTGGCGCACGCTTTGCTTGCGCACGGCCTGGCCCGGCATGATGAAGGTGCGGCCGACATAGCGGTTCCTCACGAAGCCTTCGCGGTACGGGCGGCCGATCTTTTGCGCCAACTGCATGGCCGATGGGCGGCTCGATTCGGGAATGGGAATCACCACGTCGATGTCACTCGGCGCCAAGATGTTGATGACACGCTGTGCCAGCGACTCACCCAGGTTCAACCGCGCCTGGTAGACCGAAATACCGTCCATCACCGAATCGGGCCGCGCCAGGTACACGTATTCGAAGATGCAGGGGTGCAGGCTGGGCTGCTCGGCGCACTGCCGGGTGTGCACATGGCCGGCCAGGTCGACGAACAGCGCTTCGCCGGGTGCCACGTCGCGCACCAGGCGCCGGCCCGTGCCTTCGAGCGCCACCGACTCGCTGGCCACCATCAGCTCGCGCCCGTCGGGCCCATCTTGTTCGCCGTAGACCAAGGGGCGGATGCCGAAGGGGTCGCGAAACGCCAGCAGGCCGTGGCCGGCGATCAGCGCCACCACCGCGTAACTGCCCTTCAAGCGCCGGTGCACGCCGGCCACGGCGCGGAACACCGCTTCTGGCGTTAGTGGCAGGTCGCGCGCGGCCAACTCGATCTCGTGCGCGAGAACATTGATCAGCACTTCGGTGTCGCTGCCGGTGTTGATGTGGCGCCGGTCGATGTCGAACAACTCCCGCTTCAGCGCCGCGGCATTGGTGAGGTTGCCGTTGTGAACGAGCACGATGCCGAACGGCGCGTTCACATAGAAGGGCTGTGCCTCTTCTTCGCTGTAGGCGTTGCCGGCCGTGGGGTAGCGCACCTGGCCCAGGCCCACATGGCCCGGCAAGGCACGCATGTTGCGCGTGCGAAAGGCGTCGCGCACCATGCCGCGGGCCTTGTGCATGAAGCACTTGGTGCCCTGCATGGTGACGATGCCCGCGGCGTCTTGCCCGCGGTGTTGCAACAGCAGCAGCGCGTCATAGATGAGCTGGTTGACGGGCCCTGCGGTGATGACGCCGACGATGCCGCACATGGTGGGTGTCCTTGGGTGGATCTGCGATGGGGCGGGCGGGTCAGGCCGGAAGATAACCTTGCACTTGAGCGGGCAGCAGGGGTTTGAGCCCTTGCAGCATGGCATCAAGCCAGCGCGCGCCCTGCGACTGTTGCCAGGTGGGCGACTTCACTGCCGGCGAGAAGCTGACCACCGTGGCCACCGCCAGCAGCAACACCCCACCGCGAAAGACGCCGAAGATGGCGCCCAGCACACGATCGACCACGCTCAGCGGCGTGGCATGGATCACCAGGCGCAGCAAGCGGCTGAGCAGCGCCCAGGCCATCAGCGCCACGATGAACGCCACGGCAAAGCCGGCGGCATGGTTCATGGCCGATCCCGCTTCGCCCACCGGCAGTACGCTGGCGACATCCAGCGCCGCCCAGCGCGCAGCGAAATAGGCCACCACCCAGCCGGCCAGCGACATCACCTCGAACACCAGGCCGCGCGACAGGCCCACGACCACCGAGATGGCGAGCACGGCCAGGAACGTCCAGTCCAGCCAGGCCAGTTCAGGCAAGGCCTCGGCCATCACAGCACCAACACGGCCGCGGGCAGTTTCGCCTGGCGCAGCCGGGCGGCAGCCTGGTCGGCTTCAGCCCGGTTCTCAAACGGGCCCACCCGCACGCGGATGCGCCGGCCGGCAGCGGTGTCGACTTCCTGCGTATAGGTTTTCAGCCCCAGTTTCTCGACCTTGCCACGCAACTCGCGCGCGGCCGCGGCGTCGGCAAAGGCGCCCACTTGCACCACCATGCGTTGGCTGGCGGCCGGCGCTGGCTTGTCAGCGTTGGCCGCCGCGGTTGCAGGCAGCGCAGCGCCATCCTGGGGCACGGCGGGCTTGGCGGGGGCGGCAGGCGGCGGCGTTGGCTTGGCGGCCGCTGCCGGCGCAGGGACTGGCTTGGATACGGGCGTGGGTGCAGGCTTGGGTGCAGGCGCGTTCACGGGCGCGGCCGCCTGCATTGGCGCCGGCGTTGATGTCCCCACACGGGGCACCGCTGGCGCGGCAGCAGCCACCGGCTCCGACACCACGGAACCGGTGGCCCGTGGCCTGGGCGGCGGTGTGGCCAAAGGCGGGCTGGCATCCTTGCGCGGGATCTCGATGGGTATGTCCACAGGAATCGGCCGCGGCTGGGTTTCGAACAAGAGCGGGAAACCGACCACACCGGAGCCCAACAACACGGCCGCGCCAACCAACCGGCGCCGCGCGCTGGTGCGGGCCAACTGCACCACGGTGGCGTCATCGTGGGGGGTGGCTTGAGACTGGCGTTTGAAGAGTGAGAGCACGGCGGTCGATGGGGTTGCCACGGCAGGGTTGCCACGCCGGCGCCTCAACTGGGAGCAGTGAGATGCGCCGCGGCCATCTTGGGCAGGCCGTCTTTCAGCACGCCGCCCACGGTGAGGAACGAGCCGAAGACGACGATTCTATCCACCGCACCCGCGTCGGCCAGGGCCGCAGCCAGGGCCTGCTGCGGGCTGGCATGGCAGTGCACGGGCACGGCGCGCGGGCCGTTCACTGCGCGCACCACCTGCGCCAGATCGGCGGCACTGGCCGCGCGCTCCAAGGGCAAATCAGTGCAGTGCCAACTGTCGACCAAGGGCGCGATGTGGCGTAGCAAACCGGCCAGGTCTTTGTCGTGCATGGCGCCGAACACGGCATGGGTGCGCGGGAAGTAACCCATCTGGTCGAGGTTGCGCGCCAACACGGCCACGGCTTGCGGGTTGTGGGCCACGTCGAGCACCAAGGCGGGTTGCCCGGGAACGATCTGAAACCGCCCGGGCAGGTCGACCGTGGCCAGCCCCACGCGCACCGCCTGCGCCGCGATGGGCAGGCGTTCTCGCAGCGCTTCAAACGCGGCCAGCACGCCGCTGGCGTTGAGCAACTGGTTGGCACCGCGCAGCGCCGGGTACGCCAGGCCGGTGTAGCGCCGCCCGCGGCCTGACCAGGCCCATTGCAGGCGGTCGCCGCCGTGGTTGAAATCGCGCCCGGCCAGCCACAGGTCGGCTTCCACCTGCTGGGCGTGTTCCACCACGCTGCGCGGTGGCAGGGGGTCGGCCACGATGGCCGGCTTGCCCTTGCGCATGATGCAGGCCTTCTCGTAGCCGATGGCTTCGCGGTCGGGGCCGAGGTATTCGGTGTGGTCAAGGTCGATGCTGGTGAGCACGGCGCAATCGGTGTCGAAGATGTTGACCACGTCCAGCCTGCCGCCCAGGCCCACTTCGAGGATCACCAGGTCCAATGGCGCAGCGGCCAACGCCCGCGCGATGGCCAGGAAGGTGAACTCAAAGTAGGTCAGCGTGATGTCGCCGCGCGCCGCCTCCACCGCCGCAAAGTGCGGCAGCAGCGCCTGGGCATCGATGTTGCGCCCGCCGATGCGGCAGCGTTCTTCGAAGTGAACAAGGTGCGGTTTGCTGAACAGCCCGACGCGATAACCCGCTTGCAGGGCGATGGCTTCGAGCATGGCGCAGGTGCTGCCTTTGCCGTTGGTGCCGGCCACGGTGATCACCGGCACGCTGAACTTCAAGCCCAATCGATCGCGCACGGTAGCGCCGCGCTCCAGCGTGAAGTCGATGCTCGTGGGGTGCAGCCGCTCGCAGTGGGCGAGCCATTCGGCCAGGGTGGCGGGGGGGGTCATGGGACGTGTGCCAGCGTGCTGGGTGCGCCGGCCACGGCGCGCGTGTCAAGCCACGGCATCGGCGCCTTGGCGCTGCAGCATGGCCAGCAAGCGGGCAATGGTGGGCCGCAGTTGGCGCCGGTCGATGATCATGTCCAGCGCACCCTTGGTGATGAGCAATTCGCTGCGTTGAAAACCTTCCGGCAGCTTTTCGCGCACCGTGTTTTCAATCACTCGCGGCCCGGCAAAACCGATCAGCGCCTTGGGCTCGCCGATCACCACATCGGCCACGAAGGCGAAGCTGGCCGACACGCCACCCATGGTGGGGTCGGTGAGCACGCTCACATAAGGCAAACGGGCCTTGGCCAGGCGCGTGAGCGCGGCATTGGTCTTGGCCATCTGGAACAGGCTGAACAGGCCTTCTTGCATGCGCGCGCCGCCGCTGGCGGCAAAGCTGATGAACGGCACTTTCTGTTCGATGGCGGTTTCCACGCCGCGCACGAAACGCTCGCCCACCACCGAGCCCATCGAGCCGCCCATGAAGTCGAACTCGAAGCAGGCCACCACCACCGGCACCGCCATCACCGCGCCACCCATCACCACCAGGGCGTCGGTCTCGCCGGTGGTCTCCAGCGCCGCCTTCAGCCGCTCGGGGTATTTCTTGCTGTCGCGGAATTTCAGCGGGTCGACCGGCAACACTTCCTGGCCGATCTGGTAGCGGCCTTCGGGGTCGAGAAAGCTGTCGAGCCGGCCGCGCGCGCCGATGCGCAGGTGGTGGCTGCACTTGGGGCAGACGTTGAGGTTTTCTTCGAGGTCGGTCTTGTACAGCACCGTCTCGCATTCGGGGCATTTGATCCACAGACCCTCGGGCACCGTGCGGCGCTCGCTGGGGTCGGTTTGCTGCATCTTGGACGGTAGCAACTTCTCAAACCAACTCATTGCGGCACTCCTTCAACGGGCAGCGCGTCCAAGGCGGCGCGAATCTCGCTCATGAACGCCTGCGCGGCCGGCGCAGCTTGTGCGCGCGCACTGGTTTCGAGGATCTGCACCAGGCGCGAACCTATCACAACCGCATCGGCCACGCGGCCCACCGCCTGCGCCGAACGCGCGTCGCTGATGCCGAAGCCCACGCCCACCGGCAGGCGAACATGGCGGCGGATGCGCGGCATCATGGCTGCCACGCCTTGCACATCGAGGTGGCCGGAGCCGGTCACGCCTTTCAGCGCGACGTAATAGACATAACCGCTGGCCACACGCGACACCTGCTCTATGCGCGCATCGGTGGAGGTGGGCGCAAGCAGGAAGATCAAATCCAGCCCGACGTGCCGGAGTTCAGCGGCGAAGGCTGCGCACTCCTCGGGCGGGTAGTCCACCACCAACACGCCGTCGACCCCGGCGGCCGCGGCGTCGCGCGCAAAACTGCCGCTGCCATGGCGCTGGGCGTAACGTTCCACCGGGTTGGCATAACCCATCAGCACCACCGGCGTGGCGGTGTCGCGCTGGCGGAATTCGGCCACCGCGGCAAACACCTGGCTCAAGCCGACACCGCGCTCCAGCGCCCGCTGCGAGGCGCGCTGGATCACCGGCCCGTCGGCCATGGGGTCGGAAAACGGCACGCCCAGTTCAATGACATCGGCCCCGCCGGCCACCAGGGCATGCATGATCTCGGCCGTGGTATCGGCATGCGGGTCGCCGGTGCAGATGTAGGGGATCAGCGCCTTGCGGCCCTGGGCCTTGAGGGCGTTCAATCGCGTGGCGATGCGGCTCATCAGGCAACCTTCGTGCTGCGCGCTGCGGTATTCGCCTTGGGAGCGGCCCGGCGGCTCATGAGCGCGGCCCCACCATCGGCACGCCCTTGATCGCCTGGCCCTGGCACGAGGGCCGGCAGAAGAAACTGGCGCCGGACAGATCGGCCACCGTGCCGATGTCTTTATCGCCGCGGCCCGACAAGTTCACCAGCAAGTGCTGGTCGGGCTTCATCGTCGGCGCGAGCTTCATCGCATAGGCCACGGCATGGCTCGATTCGAGCGCCGGGATGATGCCTTCGGTGCGGCACAGGTGGTGGAACGCCGCCAGCGCTTCGTCATCCATGATGGCCACGTATTCGGCGCGGCCGATGTCGTGCAGGTGCGCATGCTCGGGGCCCACGCCGGGGTAGTCCAGGCCAGCGGAGACCGAATGCGTTTCGGTGACCTGGCCGTTGTCGTCTTGCAGCAAGTAGGTGCGGTTGCCGTGCAGCACGCCGGGCGAGCCAGCGAGGATGGACGCCGCATGTTTGCCGCTTTGCAGGCCCAGGCCGGCAGCTTCAACGCCAATCAGCCGTGTCGCCTCAAGCGGGATGTACGGGTAGAACAAGCCCATGGCGTTGCTGCCGCCGCCCACGCAGGCGATCACCGCGTCGGGCTGGCGCCCGGCCATGGCCGGCATCTGCACCAGGCACTCTTCGCCGATGACCTTTTGAAAGTCGCGCACCATCATCGGGTAAGGGTGCGGGCCGGCCACGGTGCCGATGATGTAGAACGTGTTCTCCACGTTGGTGACCCAGTCGCGCAAGGCCTCGTTCAGCGCATCTTTCAGCGTCTTGCTGCCTGACTCCACCGGCACCACGGTGGCACCCAGTAATTTCATTCGGTAGACGTTGGGCGACTGGCGCTTGATGTCTTCGCTGCCCATGTAGACCACGCACTCCATGCCGTAGCGCGCACAGATGGTGGCCGTGGCCACGCCGTGCTGGCCGGCACCGGTTTCGGCAATCACCCGCGGCTTGCCCATGCGCTTGGCCAGCAAGGCCTGGCCGATGGTGTTGTTAACCTTGTGCGCGCCGGTGTGGTTTAAATCTTCGCGCTTGAGGTAGATCTGCGCGCCGCCCAGTTCGCGGCTCATGCGCGCGGCGTGGTAGATCGGGCTGGGCCGGCCCACGAAGTGCGCCAACTCGTACTTGAACTCGCGCTGGAATTCGGGATCCTGCGAATAGTGCGCGTAGGCGGCCTTCAGCTCATCAAGCGCATGGGTCAGGGTTTCGGCGACGAAGCTGCCGCCATAGGGCCCGAAATGTCCGTGCACGTCGGGCTGTTGATAGTTCAGCATGGGGTGTGTTCGAAGAAAGTTACGCGCCGGGCAAGGATGCATCTGCATCTCGAACTGCCTGGCAGAACCGGCGCAACGCAGCGGCATCCTTGATGCCTTTCGCGCTTTCCACGCCGGAACTCACGTCAACGGCCCAGGGCCGCACGCGCGCGATTCCTTCGCCCACATTTGCAGGATTCAAGCCACCAGACAAAACGAGCGGCAAGGGAACGCTTGGTGGTATGAGTGACCAATCGAATGCCTTTCCAACACCGCCGTAGGCATCGACATGGGCGTCGAGCAGCAGGCCCCGGGCCTGGCGGTGAAGTGCGGCAAAGTCTAACAAATCAAAACCCGCTGCCATGCGCGCAGCGCGCAGGTACGGCCGGCCCGCCGCGGCGCACTCGGCGGGCGTTTCATCGCCATGGAATTGCAGCAGCGCATGGGGCATGGCTTGCAGCGCGCGGGCAATGTCCGGCGCCGCGGCGTTCACGAACAGCAGCACCGGCGTCACGAACGGCGGCAGCTCGCGCGCCAGCGCACGCAGCCGGGCATCTGGCAGGAAGCGCGGGCTCTTGGGGTACAGCACAAAGCCCAGCGCATCGGCGCCGCATTGCGCGGCCAGGTGCAGGTCGGCCTCGCGCGTGATGCCACAAATTTTGATTCGCGTGCGCCGGGTGACTGGAGTGCGGCCCGGCGGGCTCATGGCGCAGCACACGGTGTTTCAGGGCAGCCAATCCATGGCGGGCACGTGTTCGGGCAGGGCATGGTGCGCATCGTAGTACGGGCCCACGAAGTACAGCCCGTCGGGTGCGAAGGTGGGCGCTGCGGCGGCGCGGCTGCGTGCGGCCAGCACCTCGGCCAGCCAATGCGGCGCGCGCGCGCCGCTGCCCACCGCCACCAGGCAACCCATGATGTTGCGCACCATGTGGTGCAGGTAGGCACTGGCATCGAAATCAAAGCGCCAATACGCCCCGCGCTGGCTGATGGCAATGCTGCGCAACACCTTCACCGGGCTGGCGGCCTGGCATTGCGCGGCGCGAAAGCTGGTGAAGTCGTGCTCGCCGACGAGGCACCGCGCCGCCTGCTGCATGGCCAGTGCAGCCAGCGGTTTGACGACCCAACCGCAGGCCTGCGCTTCCAGCGCCGGGCGCACCGGCGCGGCCAGCAGCACGTAGCGGTAGCGCCGCCCGCGCGCGCTGTTACGGGCGTGAAAGTCACTCGCCACGGGCAGGCACCAGTTGATGGCGATGGTTGAGTCGAGGTAGCGGTTCACGCCACGCACCCAGGAAAACAGCTCGCGCCGCACCGGGGCGTCGATGTGCACGACCTGGTTGAAAGCGTGCACGCCAGCATCGGTGCGGCCGGCGCAGTGCGTTCGCACGGGGCAGCCCGCAAACCGGGCCAGCGCGGCCTCGACGCGGTCTTGAACCGTCAGGCCACCGGGCTGGGACTGCCAGCCCTGGTAGCCGCTGCCGCGGTAACTGAGGCCCAGCGCTAGCCGCCTGGACACGGCGCCGGACCCACCACCCACGCCACACACGGCCGCGCGCTCGGCGCGGCCCAGCGCTTCAGCCAAGGCTTTCGAGCATGGCGCGGGCCCGGGCCTGCACACCACCTTCGCCACGCGAGGCCACTTCCTCGAGCAGGTCGCGCGCGCCTTCCATGTCGCCGATCTGGCGGAACTCCTCGGCCAGCTCCAGCTTGCGCAGCAGCGGGTCGCCGCCTTCGCTGGGCAATTGCGACGGCACGTCGGGCAGATCGGGCAGCCTGGAGTCGAAACGCGAAACCGGCGGCGACACCGATTCCGGTGCGTCGAGATCCAGTGAGATCGAGCCAAGGTCGAAGTCGATGGCACCTGCCCGGTCAGCGGCCGCGGCGCCGCCCATGGCGCCAAGGTCGATTTCCAGCGCATCACTGCTGTTCAGTTCAGCCCGCGTGTTGAAGGCCTGCGTCACCTCAGCCGGGCCGAAGGCCTGGGTTCGCGGTGCCGCGCGCTGCGGCGTCAAGTCAAGATCGAGATCGAGATCCAGCCCGCCCAAGGGCCCTGCCTGCGCTGATACAACTGCGGCTTCGGGTTCGCCCGCACCGGGCATCACCGACTGCGGCATGGTGCTGGCGCCCAGCGGCTCGGGCGGCGGCTCGGCCTGCCCGTTCATGGCCGCCGGCTGGCCGCCCGGCTCGTACATCGGGTTGTCGGGGTCGATCTGGCGGCCCAGCTCCTGCGCCTTGTCCCAATCTTCACCCCGCCCGCTGGTCAGCGAGTACAACTGCGTGGCCAGCAGCTCGAAGCCTTTGGTGTCGCGCCGCTTGGCATACACCTCCAGCAGCTTGGTGCGCACGGCCATGCGGTCGGGCGTGGTGCGCATGGCCTCCTTGAGGATTTCCTCGGCTTGCAGGTCGCGGCCATAGGCCAGGTAGACATCGGCCTCGGCCACGGGGTCGACGTCACCGATCGCGTCGAGCTGGCTGAGCGAATAGCTCATCGACGACGGCGCGTTGGTCGCCGTTGCGGCGGTGGCGACATCGCGCGTGTCGATGCGCTGGCCGCCACTGGCACCAAAGAATGAATCGGGTTGCAGGCGGCTTTCGAGGAACGAGGTCTCACCACCTGCCTTGCGCAGGCGCCCACGCAAGCGGTAGGCGCCAAAGGCCGCCAGCAAGGCGGCCAAGACGCCGGCTGCGGGCAGCACCCAAGGGCTGTCAAGCAGGCCGGGTTCGTCAACCACCGGCGCCGCCGACTTTGGCGCCGCGGGTGCCGAGGCCTTGGCCACCGCGGGTGCCGGGCGCGCTG
>JAYUQE010000185.1:0-4557 GCA_043756905.1 Burkholderiales bacterium
TCTCCAGCACGGCCATGGCGATGGTGGGTGAGGTGTAGAGCGCCAGTTGCCCATCCTCGTTCCAGCGGCCCGGGTTGGCCGCGGCCCCCTTGCCGCTGAGATCGTCGGCGGCGTATTTGCGTGTGTCGGCAGCGATCCGCCACAGGATCATTGATAGGTTCCACTCTCGATGGCGCCGAGCAGGCGCGCGACGATCTCGATGCCTGTGGGCGTGTCGATGAGGTCGGCCGGCTTGCGGCCACCGAGGGCCGGTTGCGGGCGCTCAAGCCATTGGCCCAACCACTTTGCGGAGTCGAAGTCCCTGGCTTCGGGTGCTTTCGAGTTCATGACGATGCTCCTGGCGATACCCAGCAGCCTCGCCATGCCGAGTGCGGCTCGCCCCCCGCTGCCACTGATCACCTCGCCGGCCGCGACCTTCCTTTCGGCGGTCGCCTTGGGTACGCCCAGGATGTCGAACATGCGAATCGCAGGAATGTTCATGGCTTTCGACATGTCCTTGACGAAGACGCCGACCACGCCTTGTCGCTCCGCCTCGACCAACTCCATGGGGGTGGCAGCGGACACTTTGCCCACGAAGTCATCGACCCCCTTGCTGCGCCGGTACACGACCCCTCTGGCAAGCTTCCCGGCTGGCTCGACGCCAGCCTTGCGCGCGGCGCCTGCCGGCTTGATCTTGCCGGCCCGGGTAACGACTTCAGTTGTTGCTGCCATGGCGAATGATTCCTTTGAGACGAAATGTAGTCTCATTCTGGACACATGCCACCGGTGGCCCGATCGAGCGAAAGATCATCTCATGCCAGCTCGGCCAGCGGCACGCAACTGCAAAACAGGTTGCGGTCGCCGTGGACGTTGTCGACCCGGCCCACGGGTGGCCAGTACTTTTGCCGGCGCAAGGCGGTCATCGGAAACGCTGCCTGTTCGCGGCTGTAGGCGTGCGGCCAGTCAGCCACCAGGAGCACGGCCGCCGTGTGCGGCGCGTTCTTCAGCGGGTTGTCGTCGCGCGGCCAAACACCTTGTTCAACGCGACGAATCTCTTCGCGGATGGCGAGCATGGCGGCGCAAAAGCGATCGAGTTCGACCAATGGCTCGCTCTCGGTGGGCTCGACCATCAGCGTGCCAGGCACCGGAAAGCTCAGCGTGGGCGCATGAAAGCCGTAGTCGATGAGCCGCTTGGCCACGTCTTCGGCCGTGATGCCCGATGTCTCTTTCAAGGGCCTCAAGTCGAGGATGCATTCATGCGCCACGCCGCCGCCCTTGATGCCGGCAACGGCGCCGCTGTAATGAATGTCGTAGGCCTCGCTCAAGCGTGCGGCCACGTAGTTGGCGGCCAGGATGGCGGCCTCGGTGGCATGCGTGAGGCCGGCCGCGCCCATCATGCGCATGTACATCCAACTGATCGGCAGCACGCCCGCGTTGCCCAGCGGCGCGGCACTCACGGCGCCTACGCGCCGTGATTCACTGGACTCGGCGCCCACGCGCCGTGATTCACCGGACTCGGCGCCCACGCGCCGTGATTCACCGGACTCGGCGCCGACGCGCCGTGATTCTTCGGGCTCGGCACCCTGTTGCACTTCAATGCCAATGCCCGCCGTGCGGTGGCCAGGCAAGAAGGGCACCAGGTCTGCCACCACGCACACCGGCCCCACGCCAGGCCCGCCGCCGCCGTGCGGTATGCAAAACGTTTTATGCAGATTGAGGTGACTGACATCGCCGCCGAATTCACCGGGCGCAGCCAGGCCCACCAGGGCGTTCATGTTGGCGCCGTCCACATACACGCGCCCGCCATGTTCATGCACCAGCGCGCACAGCTCCTTCACCCGCGGCTCGAACACGCCATAGGTGCTGGGGTAGGTGATCATGATGGCGGCCAGTGTGTCGCGGTGCGTTGCGCATTTGGCGCGCAGGTCGGCCAGGTCTACGCTGCCATTGGCGTCGCACTTCACCACCACCACATTCATGCCCACCATTTGCGCGCTGGCCGGGTTGGTGCCGTGCGCGCTTTCAGGGATCAAACAAGTGGTTCGATGCGACTCGCCGCGCGAAGCATGCCAGGCCTGGATCACCAGCAGCCCGGCGTATTCACCCTGCGAGCCGGCATTGGGTTGCAGGTTGACGCCGGCATAGCCCGTGGCCTGGGCCAGCCAGGCGCACAACTGGTCGTTCAAGGCCCACAGCCCGGCGAGTTGGTCGGTGGGCGCAAAGGGGTGCAGGTTGGCGAATTCCGGCCATGTGATCGGCAGCATTTCGGCCGTGGCGTTGAGCTTCATGGTGCAACTGCCCAGCGGGATCATGCTGCGGTCGAGCGCCAAGTCCTTGTCGCTCAGGCTGCGGATGTAGCGCAGCATTTCGGTTTCGCTGTGGTGGGTGTTGAACACCGGGTGCGTGAGGAACGGTGTGCTGCGCCGCAGGGCCGGGGGAATGAGTAATTCGGTGTCGCGCGCCAGGGCGTCGATGCTGGGCAGCGTGGCACCGGGTGGCGCGAACCAGGCCCACAGGTCCACCAGGTCGGCCCGGGTGTGGGTTTCGTCCAGGGCAATGCCGATGTGTTTGGGCGACACGCGGCGCAGGTTGGCACCGGCCGCCAGCGCGCGTTGCAGCACGGCATCGGTGTCGCCGTCTGTTTCGATCGTTAAGGTGTCGAAGGCCGCCGGCGTGATCACCTTGCAGCCCATGGCCTGGAGCCCGCGCGCCAGGATGGCGGTGTAGGCGGCCACGCGCCGCGCAATGCGTTGCAGCCCCTGCGGGCCATGGTAGACGGCGTACATGCTGGCCATCACCGCCAGCAGCACCTGGGCGGTGCAGATGTTGCTGGTGGCCTTTTCACGGCGAATGTGCTGCTCGCGCGTTTGCAGCGCCAGGCGGTAAGCCGTGTGGCCGTGGGCATCGACGCTGGCGCCCACCAGGCGGCCGGGCAGGGAACGCTTGAACTCGTCGCGGCAGGCCAGGTAAGCGGCATGCGGGCCGCCGGCGCCCATTGGCACACCCAGGCGTTGGCTGTTGCCGAGCACGATGTCGGCATTGAACTCGCCGGGTGGCTTGAGCAGCGTGAGCGCCAGCAGGTCGGCCGCCACGATGAACGCCGCCTGCCTGGCGTGCGCGGCTTCGGCCAGCGGCGCTAGGTCGTGGATCAGGCCGGTGGTGGCGGGGTACTGGGCGAGCACGGCAAAGTAATCGTTCTCGGCCATCAGCGCGGGCGCAAAACCGATCAGCACCTGGATGCCCAGCGGCGCGGCCCGGGTTTGAATCACCTCGATGGTTTGCGGATGGCAATCGGCCGCCACGATGAAGGTGTTGCTTCTGGACTTGACGCTGCGCTTGGCCAGCGTCATGGCTTCGGCCGCGGCGGTGGCTTCGTCGAGCATGCTGGCGTTGGCAATGGCCATGCCGGTGAGGTCGCACACCAGGGTCTGGAAGTTCAGCAGCGCTTCCATGCGGCCTTGCGAAATTTCAGCCTGGTAGGGCGTGTAGGCGGTGTACCAAGCCGGGTTCTCGAGGATGTTGCGCTGGATGACGCCGGGCACATGCGTGCCGTGGTAGCCCTGGCCGATGAAGTTGCGCAGCACCCGGTTGCGCGCCGCCAGCGCGCGCATTTCGGCCAGCGCCTGCGCTTCGCCCACCGCTGCGGGCAGCGCCATGGGCTGGCGGCGAAAGATGCTGCCCGGCACGATGGCTGCAATGAGTGCGGCGCGCGATGCCACACCGATGACCGACAGCATGTGTTGTTCGTCGGCCGCGTCGGGCCCGATGTGGCGGGCGTGGAATTCGCTGGCGTTTTCCAGTTCGGCAAGCGTGAGCGTCATGGTGCGAGCTGCCTGCATCAAAGCTTCTTCAACAAGGCGTCGTAGCCGGGCGGGTCCATCAACTGTTCGAACTGCGCCATGTGCGTGACATGCACCTTGAAGAACCAGCCGATGCCCATCGGGTCGCGGTTGGCCAGTGACGGGTCGTTGCGCAGCGCCTCGTTGACCTCGACGACTTCGCCCTCGACCGGCATGTGCATGTCGGCCGCGGCCTTGACCGATTCGACGACGCCGACGGTCTCGCCCTTCTTGTAGGTGCGGCCCACCTCGGGCAGCTCGACGAAGACCACGTCGCCCAGCGCTTCCTGCGCATGCAGCGTGATGCCGACGACCGCGGCTTCATGGTCTTCGATATTGATCCACTCATGGTCGGTCGTGAACATCGTCGTCATCGGTTCTCTCCTCGTGTGGTGGTTGATCAGTGGAACTAGCGTACATAGCCCGGGGGCACGAAGGGCAGGGGCGTCACGCGCATCGGCTGGCGTTTGCCGCGTACCTCGGCGTAGACCTCGTGGTTGAGGATGGCGTGGTTGGCCGCCAGGTAGGCCATCGCGATCGGCTGATTCACGGTTGGCGGCAGCGTGCCGCTGGTCACGTGGCCAAGCTTGTGGCCCAGGCCATCGACAAGGACAGCGCCCTCGCGCACGGGCACTCGCTCGAGGCCGACGAGGCCGACGCGCTTGATCTGCACGCCCGTAGCCAGCTGGCCGGCAATCTTGTCGGCGCCCGGATAGTGGCCCGCGCGCGCGCCGCCGGG
>JAYUQE010000186.1:0-13157 GCA_043756905.1 Burkholderiales bacterium
TGAGGTGCGGCGCCGATGCTGGCGAACTGGAAGACGGTGTTGCGCGCGCCGATGCGCGTGTGGCCTTCGACGACGCAGTGCGCGCCGATGCGCGTGCCCACGCCGATCTGGACATCCGGCCCGACCACGGCATACGGGCCGACGGTGACGTCTGCGGCCAACTCGGCCCGCGCGTCGACCAGGGCCGTGGGGTGGATGCCGCTCATGCCCGGTTAACCATTCAGGCGATCTTGCGCATGGTGCACATCAACTCGGCCTCGGTGGCCGTTACGCCGTCGACGCTGGCGCGCACCACGTATTTGTAGATGCCGGCCTTGGCGCGGATGATGGTCGATTCAAGAATCAGCTGATCGCCGGGTTCAACCGGCCGCTTGAAGCGCGCGCCGTCGATGCCCACGAAGTACACCACCGTGTCGTCGCCCGGCTCTTCGCCCAGCGACTCGAACGACAACAGCGCCGAGGCCTGCGCCAGCGCTTCGAGCATCATCACCCCCGGCATCACCGGCCGGTGCGGAAAGTGCCCGCTGAAGAATGGTTCGTTCATGGTCACATTCTTCAGCGCCTTGATGCGGATGTTCTTCTCAAGTTCCAGTACCCGGTCCACCAGCAAGATGGGGTAGCGGTGCGGCAGCATCTTCATGATGCGGTGAATGTCCATTCGCGTGCCGGTCATTTGAGCTTCGTCTCCAGTGCGCGCAGTCTTTCGCGCAGCGCGTACAACTGGCGCAGCGCGGCCGCGTTCTTTTGCCAGCTCGCATTGTCATCGAAGGGAAACAGGCCGCTGTACTGGCCCGCCACGCGAATCGAGCGCGTGACCACGGTGCCCGCCGAGACATGAACGTGATCCGCCAGTTCAAGGTGCCCCAGGATGATGGCCCCGCCGCCCACCGTGCAATGGCGCCCGATGCGCGCGCTGCCGGCGATGCCCACGCAGCCGGCCATGGCGCTGTGCGCACCGATGTGAACGTTGTGCGCCACTTGAATCAGGTTGTCGAGCTTGACGCCGTCTTCCAGCACCGTGTCGCCCAGCGCGCCGCGGTCGATGCAGGTGTTGGCGCCGATTTCCACATCGTCGCCAATGCTCACCGCGCCGAGTTGCTCGATCTTTTCCCAGCCCCCGGCATGCGGCGCAAAGCCAAAGCCATCGGCCCCGATCACCGCGCCCGCATGCACGATGCCGCGCGCACCGATGCGGCAGCCATCGAGCACGCTGGCGCGCGCATGCAGCCGGGTGTTTGGGCCCAACGCGGCTCCGGCACCCACATGGGCCTGCGCACCCAGCACCACGCCGGAGCCAAGCTGCGCGCCGGCGCCCACATAGGCCAGTGCGCCCACGCTGGCCGAGGCGTCGACCTGCGCGCCAGGCTCGACCACCGCGCTTTGGTGCACGCCCGGTTGCGGTGCGCTCGCGTGCTGGCGGGCCCACCATTGCGTCAGGCGCGCGAAGCACAGGTACGGATCTTCGGCCACCAGAACGGCGCCGCGTTGCGCCGCGGCCTCGCGCTGCGCGGGCGCAACGATCACGCAAGCAGCGCGCGTGCTGGCCAGTTGCGCGGCGTAGCGCGGGTTGGCCAGGAAGGTGATGTCTGCCGGGCCGGCGGCATCAAGCGGCGCGATGCCTGCGATGCGCAAGGCGGCGTCGCCTTGCAATTCAGCACCCAGCACCTTGGCCAGCTCGCCGAGACTGACCACCGGCATCGCGGCTGCCCTACTTGGCTGCGGGCTGCGCGTTCAGCGCCTTGATGACCTTGTCGGTGATGTCCACACGTGGGCCGGCAAAGACAGCGTCTTGCAAGATCAGGTCGTACTTCTCGCCTTCGAAGATCTGCTTGATGACCTTGTTGGCACGCTCAACGATGCCCGCGGTTTCTTCGTTGCGGCGCTGGTTCAGGTCTTCTTGAAACTCGCGGCGCTTGCGCTGCATGTCGCGGTCTTGTTCAACCAGGTCGCGCTGGCGCCGGTTGCGTTCGGCTTCCGACAGCGTTGGCGCGTCTTTTTCCAGCTTGTCGGCCGCGGCCTTGAGTTTGGCGCCCTGGTCGTTCAGGTCTTTGTCGCGGCGGCTGAAGTCGGCCTCCATGCGGGCCAATGCGGCCTTGGCGGGTGCGGCTTCACGCAGCACACGCTCGCTGTTGACGTAACCGATTCTGAATTCCTGCGCCTGCGCCGGCAACCCCGCACCGGCCGCCAGCGCGGCTGCGAACAACAACCTGCTGATCATCTGCTTCATCATCAAAACGCATTCCCGATCTGGAACTGGAAGCGTTGGATTCTATCGTTCGACAGCGCATGCAAGGGTGTGGCCCAACTCAGGCGCAACGGGCCCATCGGCGAAACCCAACTGACGCCGAAGCCGGCTGACGAGCGCAGCGACGACGCGCGCACTTTCTCGCCTTCGCGCCACACATTGCCGGCGTCGATGAACGAAAAGATGCGCAACGATTTGTCGTTGCCACTGCCGGGCACCGGGAAGAACAACTCGGCATTCATGTTCACCTTCTTGGCCCCGCCGATGAATGCACCAGTGGGGTCGATCACACCCAGCGAGCCTTGCTCGAAGCCGCGCACGGAACCCAGTCCGCCGGCATAGAAGTTTTTGAACACGGGGTACGGTCGGCCTTGCTGCCCCGTGCCCCAGCCGACTTCGATGTTGGTGCCCAAGGTCAACTTGGCCGGTAGCGGGAAGTACTGCTGGTACTGCAAGTTGGTGCGCAGGTAGCGCACGTCGCCGCCCAGGCCCCAGTCGAGCAAGGCACGCTGGTAGCGCCCGGTGGTGGGCGCGATGACGCTGTCGCGCCGGTCGCGCGTCCAGCCGATGGTCAAGGGCACTGAATGGCTGATCGGGCCGAATTGCTCGCGGTACAGGAAGTAGCTGTTGGGCAGCGACGTGGCGCCTTTGATTTCGGTGCGCTCGATGCCGATGCCGAAGAACACGGTGTCGTACTCAGAGAACGGCACGCCGAACCGAATCGACGCCCCCGGCGTGGCGAGCTGGTATTGGTCGCCCAGGCTGTTCAAGGGCCGGCTGGTGCGGTAGTACAGGTCGATGGAGCGCGAAATGCCGTCGATGGTGAAGTACGGGTCCACCGTGCTGAGGACCAGGTTGCGGTTGTTCTTGCTGGTGTTGACTTCCAGGCCCAGGTAGTTGCCCGAGCCGAAGACGTTGTCCTGGCGGATGGAGCCGGTGATGGACAGCTTGTCGGCGCTGGAATAGCCGGCCCCGAGCAGCAGGTTGCCGGTGGGCCTTTCGGTCACCGTGACGAGCAGGTCCACCTGGTCGGGTGAAGTGGGAACCTCGTTGGTTTCCACACCCACGTCTTTGAAGTAACCCAGGCGGTCGAGCCGCTCGCGCGACAGCTTGATCTTGTTGCCGTCGTACCAGGACGATTCAAGCTGCCTGAACTCGCGCCGCACCACTTCGTCGCGGGTGCGCGTGTTGCCGGCCACATCGACCCGGCGCACGTAGACGCGGCGTTGTGGCTCGGCGGTGAGCACCACCACCACCTGGCCGCTGGCGCGGTCGACCTCGGGGCGTTGCTCGACGCGCGCAAAAGCGTAGCCGTAGACGCCGAAACGGTCGGTGAACAGCTTGGTGGTGTCGGTGACGTCTGCGCCGCGGTAGGCCTGGCCCACCTTGACCTGCACCAGGCTCTTGAATTCAGCCTCTTTGCCGAGATAGTCGCCTTCAAGCTTGACCGCCGTCACCGTGTAGGGCTGGCCTTCCTTGATGTTGATGGCAATCGAAATGTCCTGCTTGTCGGGCGCAATGGTGACCTGGGTGGATTCGATGGCGAATTCAAGGTAGCCCCGGTTCACGTAATACGCACGCAGGTTTTCCAGGTCGCCGTTGAGCTTGGCGCGCGAATAGCGGTCTGACTTGGTGTACCAGGTCAACCAGCCGCCGGGCGTGAGGTCGAACAGCCCGAGCAGCGTGGATTCGCTGAACACCGTGTTGCCGGCAATGCGGATCTCGCGAATCCGTGCTGGTTCGCCTTCGGTCATGGTGAAGGTGACGTTGACGCGGTTGCGCTCGATCGGCGTGACCGTGGTCACCACCTCGGCGCCATACAGGCTGCGCGACAGGTACTGGCGCTTGATCTCTTGCTCGGCGCGGTCAACCAGGGCTTTGTCGAAGGGCAGGCCTTCACCGATGCCGGAGTCTTTTAACGATTTGATGAGCTGGTCTTTGTCAAACTCTTTCAGCCCGACGAAGGTGACATTGGCCACCACCGAGCGTTCGTCGACCACCACCACCACCACCTGGCCTTCGATCTCGATGCGCACGTCTTTGAACAGGCCGGTGACGAACAGCGCGCGCAGTGCAATTGCGCCCTTCTCGTCGGTGTAGGCGTCGCCGATGCGAAACGGCAGCGCGGCAAACACCGTGCCCGGGTCGGTGCGTTGCAGGCCTTCAACGCGGATGTCTTTGATGGCAAACGGCGCCACGGCCAAAGCGGCCGGGCTGTACAGCGCGGCCAGGCTCACGACGCAGGCCGCCACGGGCCGTGAAAAGCACAACAGGGGGCTTGGATGCATGGGGGTTCAGGGAGAGCCCAGCAAGCGGGCCACGTCGTTGAAGAGGGCAACCGACATCATCAGCAGCAGGATGGCGACACCGCCGCGTTGCAGTCGGGCCAGCCATTGCTCAGACACCGCACGGCCAGTCAATGCCTCGAAAAGATAATACATCAGGTGCCCACCATCGAGCATGGGCAGCGGCAGCAGGTTCAACACGCCCAGGCTCACGCTCACCAGGGCCAGGAAGGCGATGTAGTCAGCCAGCCCACGCTGCGCCGACTGGCCGGCGTAGTCGGCAATCGTCAGCGGGCCGCTGAGGTTCTTCAGCGAGGCTTCGCCGATCAGCATGCGGCCCAGCATCTTCACCGTCAGCACGCTGACTTCCCAGGTGCGCACCGCGCCTTGCACCAGGCCGTCAATGGGGCCCTTGTGCACCGTGACCATCTCCATCGGGGTACCCAGGTAAGCATCGATGCGGCCGATGGCCTTGCCGTTGTCTTGCACGACGCGCGGGCTCACGCTCAGATCCAGCACCTGGCCCGAGCGTGACACCTGCCAGAGCATGCCGCCGCTGCGCGCTTCGCGCCCATACGCGCGGATGCGTTCGTGCAGGCTGTCGGCGTCGGTCACGGCCTGGCCATCCACGCGCAGCACTGCATCGCCCTGGCGCAGACCGGCCTGTGCCGCCGGGCCTGCCGGCTTCACCTCGCCCAGCACGGGCTCGCGCAAGGGCCCGCCCAGGCCCAGGCGGCGGATCAGGCTGGCATCGACCTCGCTGGGCGCCAGCCGGCTGGTTTGCAGCAGCAGGCTGCGCGTGGCGCGGCCCTGGCGGTCGCTTACCGTCAGCCGCAAGTCTTCACCGCTCAACACGGCTTGCATGATTTGCCAGCGCAAGTCGTTCAGTGAGTCAACGTCGATGGCTTGTGCATCGGCGCCTTCGCGTTGCAGCGTGCGCACCCAGTCGCCCGCGCGCAGGCCGGCGCGTTCAGCCAGGCTGCCCGCGGCGCTGGCACCCAGCACGGCCTTGGGTTCGTTCACGCCGATCCAGTTCGCGCCGGCAAACAGCAACACGGCCAACACCAGGTTGGCCAGCGGGCCGGCTGCCACCACCGCCGTGCGCTGCCACAGCGGCTTGCGGTTGAAGGCGCGGTGGGCTTCGTGCGCGCTCACGTTGCCCTCGCGCTCGTCGAGCATGCGCACGTAGCCGCCCAGCGGCAAGGCGCTGAGCACGAATTCGGTGGCGTCGGGCCCGCGCTTGCGCCGCCACACCACACGACCGAAGCCGATTGAAAAGCGCAGCACCTTCACATTGCAGGCCACAGCCACGCGGTAATGGCCCCACTCGTGCACCGCGATCAGCACGGCCAGCGTGACCAGGAAAGCCAACAGCGTGGTGATCATGACGCCAACTCCCGTACCAGGCGGCGTGCGTGCACGCGGGCCCGCTCGTCCAGCGCGAGCAAGTCTTCGAGCGATGCCGCATCGGCCGCCGCCGGCACCACGCGGCTCAGGCAGGCCTGGTTGACACTGTGGATGGCGGTGAACGCCAGGCGCCCGGCCAGGAAGGCCGCCACCGCTTCTTCGTTGGCGGCGTTGAGCACCGCGGCCGTGCCTTCGGGCCCGCGCAACGCCGCCCACGACAGGTGCAGGCCGGGGAAGCGCCGCGCGTCAGCTTCCTCAAACGTTAACGCCGCCAGGCTGGTGAAGTCGAGCCTGCCGGCACCGCTTTCAAGGCGCCCGGGGTACGACAGGCCGTAGCTGATAGGCCCGCGCATGTCGGGCGTGCCCAGTTGCGCCAGCACCGAGCCATCGGCGCACACCACCATCGAATGGATGATGCTTTGCGGGTGGATCACGACCTTGATCTGCTCGGGCGCCAGGTCGAACAACCAGCGCGCTTCAATCACTTCGAGAGCCTTGTTCATCATGGTCGCGGAGTCGACCGAAATCTTGCGCCCCATCACCCAGTTGGGGTGGGCGCAGGCTTCATCAGGCGTGACGCTGGCCAGTGACGCCAGCGTGCGGCTGCGAAACGGCCCGCCTGAAGCTGTCAATACGATGTGCTCAATGCGCTCGTGCCAGGTGCTGCGGTCTTCGGGCAGGCACTGGAAGATGGCGGAGTGTTCGCTGTCGATGGGCAGCAGCAACGCACCACTGGCCTTGACCGCGTTCATGAACACCGCGCCGCCCAGCACCACCGCTTCCTTGTTGGCCAGCAGCAGGCGCTTGCCGCTGCGCGCGGCAGCCATGCACGGTGCCAGGCCCGCAGCGCCGACGATGGCGGCCATCACCGTATCGACCTCGCTGCTGGCAGCCAGTTCGCACAGCGCTTGCGCACCGGCCAGCACCTCGGTGGCCACGCCGGCTTCGCGCAAGGCGCGCGCCAGGCGCGCGGCCTGTTCCGGACGCGGCAACACGGCCACGCGCGGCTTGAAGCGCAGACATTGTTCGAGCAACTCGGCCTCACGCTGAAAGGCGCTCAGGCCGATCAACTCAAAGCGTTCAGGGTGGCGCGCCACCACATCGAGCGTGCTGGTGCCGATCGAGCCGGTGGAGCCCAGGATGGCCAGGCGTTGGCGTGTCACTCGTAACCCTTCGTGCTTCGCACTGCGGGATTCGCCTTGGAAACGGCCCGGCGGCTCATGAACTGGCCAAGGCCATGGCGATGGGGAACACCGGCAGCAAGGCGTCAACGCGGTCGAGCACGCCACCGTGGCCGGGCAACAGGCCGCTGGAGTCTTTGGCCCCGGCAGCGCGCTTGACCAGCGATTCGAACAGGTCGCCCACCACGCTCATCGCCGCCAAGGCCAGCACCGCGGCCACCATGCCCAGGGTGCCGAAGCGCACCTGCAACTGGCCGTACAAACTGCTGGCTGCAGCGGACTCGACACCCAGCCACACGAACGCCAGCACCAGCACACCCAGCATGCCGCTGGCCACGCCCTCCCAACTCTTGCCCGGGCTGATGCTGGGGGCCAACTTGCGCCGCCCGAAGGCGCGCCCGCCGGCGTAAGCGGCAATGTCGGCCACCCAGACCAGGCAGAACACTGACAGGATGAAGTTCACGCCGCGCGCGCGTGCCTGCGTCAACGCCAGCCAGGCCAGCCACAACAGCGCCAGGCCGATGGCCCAGCGCAGGCCCGGGCTCAGGCGCGGCCAGGCGGCCACGCCGGCGCGCAACGCCCAAGCGCCACCTATCAACCACGCAACTGCCGAACCCCACCACAGGGCGGCGGGCGGCTGCCAGTGCAGGCCCAGCGTCACGCCGCAGGCGCCGGCCAGCAACGTACCCAGCGCCACGCTCGCATTGCCTTCGGCCCGGTTCAAGCGCGCCCATTCCCAACCGGCGGCTGCGATCATCACCAGCGTGAGCGCGGCAAAGTACAAGGGGTTGGCCGCCAGCAGGGCTGGCACCAGAAAGGCCATCAAGACGAGCGCGGTCACGATGCGTGTGCGCAGCATGGTGGTCAATCCGCCGCGCTGAACGCGGCCTCGGTCTTGACGCCGCCGAAGCGGCGGTCACGCTGCGCATACGCGTGCAACGCGGCGTCGATGTCGACGGCACCGAAGTCGGGCCACAGCCGGTCGGTGAAGAAGAACTCCGCGTAGGCCGACTGCCAGAGCAGGAAATTGCTGATGCGCATCTCGCCCCCGGTGCGGATGAACAGGTCGGGGTCGGGCACGAAGTTCATGGCCATGTAGCTGGCCAGTTTCTGTTCGGTGAGCTCGGCTGCGGCCACGCCGTCGGCCATGGCCTGGCGGCAGGCCTGCACCACGTCCCAACGGCCACCGTAGTTGAAGGCCACGCACAAGGTGATGCGGGTGTTGTGCACCGTGCTGCTTTCAGCCTGCTCCCAGGCGCGGCGCAGTTTGTCGGACACCAGTGAGCGGTCGCCGACGATGCGGATGCGCACGCCGTCGGCGGCCAGCTTGCCCAGGTACTTGGCCACGGCCACCAGCACCAGGTTCATCAGGCCCGACACTTCTTCGTCGGGCCGCTTCCAGTTCTCGGACGAGAACGCGAACACCGTGAGCACTTCAACGCCACGCTCGGCAAACAAATTGACGGTGCGCACCAGCGCATCCACGCCGTGCTTGTGGCCATAAAAGCGCGGCATGTAGCGCTTGCGCGCCCAGCGGCCGTTGCCATCCATCACCACAGCCACGTGGCGCGGTACGGCAGGGTTGGGGGTGGTGCTCAAGCCAGGCAGGCGCAGAGGTGGCGGTGGCGGATCGGCGGCGCGCTTGCGGCCAGGCCGTCACACCGCCAGGACTTCGGCTTCCTTGCCATGCACCAGGCGGTCGACTTCAGCCACGACGCGGTCAGTAAGCTTTTGCACTTCGTCTTGCGCGCGGCGTTCATCGTCTTCGGTGACGGCCTTGTCTTTCAGCAGCTTCTTCAAGTGTTCATTCGCATCGCGGCGCAGGTTGCGCACCGCCACCTTGCACTCTTCGCCGGCATGGCGCACCACCTTGGTGAGTTCCTTTCGGCGCTCCTCGGTGAGTGCGGGCATGGGCACGCGCAACAAGTCGCCCATGGCCGCCGGGTTCAGGCCCAGGCTGGACTCGCGGATGGCCTTTTCGATCTTCGCGCCCATGCCCTTTTCCCAGGGCTGCACGCTGATGGTGCGGGCGTCGAGCAAGGTGACGTTGGCCACCTGGCTGAGCGGCACCATCGAGCCGTAGTACTCGACATGAACCTGGTCGAGCAGACCGGGGTGGGCGCGGCCGGTGCGCACTTTCTGCAAATCGCTCTTTAACGATTCAAGTGACTTGGTCATCTTGGTCTCGGCCGTTTGCTTGATCTCGGCAATGGTCATGGTGTGGGGCTCCTCAAACGTGCACCAGCGTGCCTTCGTCTTCACCCATCACCACACGCTTCAGGGCGCCTGGCTTGTTGATGCTGAAGACCTTGATCGGCAGCTTCTGGTCACGGCACAGCGCGAAGGCCGTGGCGTCCATCACCGCCAGGTTGCGGCTCATGGCTTCATCGAACGTGATGGTGTTGTAGCGCGTGGCGGTCTTGTCTTTGTTGGGGTCGGCGCTGTACACGCCGTCAACCTTGGTGGCCTTGAGCACGATCTCGGCGCCGATCTCCGCGCCGCGCAACGCGGCCGCCGTGTCGGTGGTGAAGAAGGGGTTGCCAGTGCCCGCTGCGAAGACCACGATCTTGCCTTCTTCCAGGTACTGCAAGGCCTTGGGCCGCACATACGGCTCAACCACTTGCTCGATCGAGATGGCCGACATCACGCGCGCCGTCATGCCTTCCTGGCGCATGGTGTCGGCCAGCGCCAGGGCGTTCATCACCGTGGCCAGCATGCCCATGTAGTCGGCCGTGGCGCGGTCCATGCCCACCGAGCCGCCGGCCACGCCGCGAAAGATGTTGCCCCCGCCAATGACCACCGCCACTTGCACGCCCAGCTTGGTGACTTCTTGCACCTCGCGCACCATGCGCACGATGGTGCCGCGGTTGATGCCATAGGCGTCGTCGCCCATCAGGGCTTCGCCGGAAAGCTTGAGCAAGATGCGTTGGTACGCAGGCATTCTTTGGCGCTCCCGTTTTGAGTGGCGTGCGAGTGTAAGCGGCAGGGTTGATGGCTAGCCGGGGCGTGCCGGGATCAAACGCCCTTGGCAGCAGCCACTTGCGCGGCCACTTCAGCGGCGAAGTCGTCGACCTTCTTTTCGATGCCTTCGCCCACCACATACAGCGTGAACGCCTTGACCGTGCTGCCCGCGGCCTTGAGCATCTGCTCCACCGTTTGCTTGTCATTCTTGACGAAGCTCTGGTTGAACAACGAGACTTCCTTGAGGTACTTCTGCACCGCGCCATCAACGCGCTTGGCCACGATCTCCGGCGGCTGCACCGCCTTGCCGGCAGCCACCGCCGCCGCCGCGTCTTCAGACGCTTTCTCGGCGGCCACGCGGCGCTCGCGCTCCACCAGTTCGGCCGGCACCTCGGCGGCCGACAGCGACACCGGCTTCATCGCTGCCACGTGCATGGCCACGTCTTTGGCTGCTGTCTCGTCCCCCGAATATTCCACCAGCACGCCGATGCGCCTGCCGTGCAGGTAGTGCGCCACCTTGGCGCCGCTTGAGCCGGCCGCACGCTTGAAGCGGCGCACGGTCATGTTCTCGCCGATCTTGCCGATCAAGCCCTTGCGCACGTCTTCAAGCGTGGGGCCGAAACCAGCCAGCGCCAGCGGCAAGCCGCCCAGTGCCGCCACGTCTGACGGCGCATGCTGCGCCACCAGCTCGGCAGCAGCCTTGGCGAAGGCCAGGAAGTCGTCGTTCTTCGAAACGAAATCGGTTTCGCAGTTCACTTCAACCATGGCGCCCAGTTCGGCAGCCACGCTGGCGGCGATCACGCCTTCAGCGGTGATGCGGCTGGAGGCCTTGCTGGCCTTGCTGCCGAGCTTGACGCGCAGAATTTCTTCAGCGCGGTCGGCGTCGCCGTCGGCTTCGGTCAGGGCCTTCTTGCATTCCATCATCGGGGCATCGGTCTTGGCGCGCAGAGCGGCGACCATGCTGGCGGTAATTGCGGGCATCAGAATTTCTCCGTCAACGGGTTCTTGCTGTGAAAAAGGGGCCTGCAACAGCCCCTCGTTCATGGGCAGTTCAGGGTTCAGTTGCTTTCACTGACCTCAACGTATTCATCGCCACCGGCGGCCACGGCCTGCACCATGTCGGAGGTGGCATTGGCCTTGCCTTCGAGCACGGCGTCGGCCACCGCGCGGGCGTACAACGCCACGGCCTTGGCGGAATCGTCATTGCCCGGGATGACGTGGTCGATGCCCACCGGGTTGTGGTTGGTGTCGACGATGCCCACCACCGGAATGCCCAGCTTCTTGGCTTCGGCGATGGCAATCTTGTGGTAGCCCACGTCGATGACGAACAGCGCGTCAGGCAGGGCGCCCATGTCTTGAATGCCGCCCAGGTCTTTTTCAAGCTTGGTCAGCTCGCGCTCGAACATCAGCGCTTCCTTCTTGATCATCTGCTCGATGCCGCCTACTTTGGCGGCCTGCATTTCCTTGAGCTTCTTCAGCGAGCCCTTCACCGTCTTGAAGTTGGTGAGCATGCCGCCCAGCCAGCGCTGGTCGACGAACGGCATGTTGCAGCGCTGCGCTTCCAGCGCAATCACCTCACGCGCCTGGCGCTTGGTGCCCACCATCAGGATGGTGCCGCGGCGGCTGGCCAACTGGCGCACGAACTTCATCGCGTCGTTGAACAGCGGCTGCGTCTTTTCAAGGTTGATGATGTGAATCTTGTTGCGGTGCCCATAGATGTACGGCGCCATCTTGGGGTTCCAGAAGCGGGTTTGGTGTCCGAAATGGACGCCGGCTTCCAGCATTTCGCGCATGGAGACTGTCATGGTTTTGGCCTTTACCGAAGGTTGGGTCTTGAACGCCGGCCGATTCCGCTGCCCGCAAGCCTGTGTTGAACATTTGGCTTGAGGCCGCGGCACCATTCGGTGGCCGGGTTCGCGTTTTGGTCGCGCTTTGATCGCGCTTTGGTCGCACTTTGGTCGCACTTTGGTCGTTACGACCGATCTTGCTGATTTGTCTTGCTGCTTGGAGTGGCGCTATTGCGTACTGGCCCACCTGACACAATCTTGGCTCGCCCAGAAAACTCGCCATGACTGACCAGCAAAACCGAAAAATTCTAACATGCCAACCCCTGGGCGACATGGGTGCAGCGCGCGCCGCCCTGCACGCCGGCACGGCGCACGCCGTGGCATGCCTTGAACACAGCCTGAGCCAGGCGGATTCACCGGCCTGCCAACGCGCCTACCTGCGCCGCTTTGACGCCCAGGCGCAGGCTGCCGCGCAAGCGGTCGATGCACAGTTCGCGGCCGGTGCACCGCTGCCGCCTTTGGCCGGGTTGGCGGTGTCGGTGAAAGACTTGTTCGATGTGGCCGGGCAGCCCACCACCGCCGGCTCCAAGGCCATGAGCGACGCACCACCTGCCGCCACCGATTGCCCGAGCGTGGCCCGCCTGCGCGCGGCCGGCGCAGCGCTGACCGGTCACACCAACTTGAGCGAGTTTGCTTTTTCAGGCGTGGGCATCAACCCCCATTTCGGCACACCGGCCAATGCCGGCACGCTGGCGCTGGATGGTGCGCCGCGCATCCCCGGCGGCTCCACCTCGGGTGGCGCCACCACGGTAGCCTGCGGGGCGGCCTGGGCGGCACTGGGGTCTGACACTGGCGGCTCGATCCGCATCCCCGCGGCTTTGCAGGGTTTGGTGGGTTTCAAGAATACGCAGCGGCTGACCAGCACGGCAGGCGCCGTGCCACTGTCCGCCACGCTGGACACCGCCTGCGCCATCACGCGCAGCGTGCGCGACGCGGTGTTGCTGCATGAGGTGCTTGGCGCACGAAGCGTGCGGTTGTGCGAGCGGGCGCCGGGCCGTTGGCGCATGGCCGTGCCCACCACGTTGATGCTCGACGCACTTGACGCCACCGTGGCCCAAGCCTTCGAGCGCAGCCTGGCCGCGTTGCGCAGCGCCGGCATGGTGGTTGAAGACATCGCCTTGCCTGCGCTGGATGAGTTGGCCGGGCTGAACGCGCGCGGCACCTTCGCGGCGGCTGAAAGCTGGGCCTGGCACCAAGCGCGGCTGGCAGAGCGGCGGGCCGACTACGACCC
>JAYUQE010000187.1:0-1798 GCA_043756905.1 Burkholderiales bacterium
GCCCTGGCCGCGCTGGCCGGCCAGGTGCCGCTGGTGGGCATCGTGGCCGGGCGCTGCTTTGCCGGCAACGCGGCGATGCTGGGTTGCTGCCACGTCATCATCGCCACGGAAAACTCGAGCATCGGCATGGGCGGGCCGGCCATGATCGAAGGCGGTGGCCTGGGCCGCGTGGCGGCTGATGACGTGGGCCCGATCAGCGTTCAAGCGGCCAACGGCGTGGTCGATGTGCGCGTGGCCGATGAAGCCGCCGCGGTGGCCGCGGCCAAGCAGTACCTGGCGTACTTCCAGGCGCCGCTGCTGGCCGCCGGCCTGCCCGGCGCCGATCAACAAACCCTGCGCCAGGTGGTGCCCGAGAACCGCAACGCGCTGTACGACGTGCGCGCCATCATCCACACGCTGGTGGATGCCGCCAGCGCGCTCGAACTGCGGCGCGAATTCGGCACCGGCGTGGTCACGGCGTTGGCGCGCATCGAAGGCCGTGCCGTGGCCATCGCCGCCAGCCATGTGCACCACCTCGGCGGCGCGCTCGACGCCCCAGCCTGCGACAAGCTCGCGCGCTTCATGCAACTGGCTGATGCCTTTGGTTTGCCGCTGGTGACGCTGGTGGACACGCCCGGCTTCATGGTCGGCCCGGCGTCGGAAAAAACGGCCATGGTGCGGCATGCCGGGCGGCTGTTTGTCACCGCCGCGGCGCTGCGCGTGCCGGTGGCCAGCGTGGTGCTGCGCCGGGGCTACGGCCTGGGGGCCATGGCGCTCACCGCGGGCCACTTCCACGCCACCGTGGGCACGGCGGCCTGGCCGAGCGCCGAGTTCGGTGCCATGGGGCTCGAAGGCTCGGTGCGGCTGGGCTTTCGCAAGGAGCTGGAGGCCGCCTTGCCGGCCGAACGCGAAGCGTTGTTCAACACGCTGCTGCAACAAGCCATTGCGCGCGGCGAGGCGTTGAACATGGCCAGCCACCTGGAGATTGACGACGTGATCGACCCCGCCGACACCCGCGCCTGGCTGGCCCGCGTGCTGGCCGCCGCGCCACCGGTGGGCGGCGTGCCGCGGCGTGTGTTCGTGGACGCCTGGTGAGTTTCATCGAACGTTGTATGCGCTGGCAGCCGCGGCTGCGCAGCCACACCCTGGCCGCGCTGGCCGCCGTGCTGGTGGTGCTGGCCTGCAACGGCCGCTTTTGGGCCGCGATGCTGGACGGCCGCGCCCTGGGTGAACCGCGCACCTGGTGGTGGATCGCGGCGCTCGCGCTGGCGTTGTGGGCCTTGCACTTCGTCCTGTTCAACCTGCTGTTCAACCGCTTCACGGCGCGGCCGCTGGCGGCGTTGTTGATCGTGGCCACGGCAATGGCCGTGTATTACATGCAGCGCTTTAACGTCTATCTGGACACCAGCATGCTGCGCAACGTGCTGCGCACCGATGTGCACGAGGCGCGCGAGCTGTTCACGCTGGGCCTGCTGCCGCACCTCTTGATTTATGCCGGCTTGCCCTTGCTGCTGCTGTGGCGCCTGCGCATCGAGCGCGGGCCGTGGCTGCGCAGCGTGGTGGTCAAGCTGTTGGGCACGCTGGCCGGCGTGGCGCTGCTGGTGGGCGCGGTGCTGGCGGTGTATCAGGATCTCAGCTCGGCCATGCGCAACCAGCGCGAGGCGCGCTTTCTCATCACGCCGGCCAACTACCTGTATTCACTGGCCCGCGTGGCGGCAGAGGAAGGCGCGGCCGGCGCCCGGCCACGCCAGGCCATCGGGCTGGACGCGGCCCGCCTGGCCGCGGCCGCGGCGCGCACACGCCCGCTGCTGCTGGTGCT
>JAYUQE010000188.1:0-4519 GCA_043756905.1 Burkholderiales bacterium
CAGTACCTGTTTAACCGTCGATTCAACTTACGAACCATCCTGCACCGCCTGGTGCGGGCGGCTTGTCAGGCCAGCCCTTGCGGCTTGCGGGCAATTCGGAAGGCTGAACTTTGTTGCTGATCAGATGGCCCCAAATATGGTCCCCACGGCTGGAAGTCAACGAACCATCTGGGACGCCATGAAACAAAAAACCCCAGTCGAATCAACGATCTGGTGTTCTGTGTGGAACCGAATGGGACGTCGCGGGACGCCCTGGAACCGCCTCACATATGGTCGATCATCACCTGCCCAAACCCAGAGCAAGACACCTGCGTGGCGCCTTCCATCAAGCGCGCGAAGTCATAGGTGACCTTCTTGCTCAGGATGGAGCGCTCCATGCTGCTGATGATCACGTCGGCCGCTTCCATCCAGCCCATGTGGCGCAACATCATTTCGGCCGAAAGTATTTCCGAACCCGGGTTGACATAGTCCTTGCCCGCGTACTTGGGCGCAGTGCCGTGGGTGGCTTCGAACATGGCCACGGAGTCGCTCAGGTTCGCACCCGGGGCGATGCCGATGCCGCCCACCTGCGCGGCCAGCGCGTCGCTCACATAGTCGCCGTTCAGGTTGAGCGTGGCGATCACCGAATACTCGGCCGGGCGCAACAGGATCTGCTGCAAGAAGGCATCGGCAATCACGTCTTTGATGATGATGTCCTTGCCCGTCTTCGGGTTCTTGAACTTGCACCACGGGCCGCCATCGATCAGCTCGGCGCCGAACTCCTTTTGCGCCAGGGCGTAGCCCCAATCGCGGAAGCCGCCTTCAGTGAACTTCATGATGTTGCCCTTGTGCACGAGCGTCATGCTGGGCTTGTCGTTGTCGATGGTGTATTGAATCGCCTTGCGCACCAGGCGCTCGGTGCCTTCGCGGCTGACCGGCTTGATGCCGATGCCCGAGGTGTTGGGGAAGCGGATCTTCTTCACGCCCATCTCGTCGGTGAGGAACTTGATCAGCTTCTTCGCCTTGTCGCTCTCGGCCTCGAATTCAATGCCGGCGTAGATGTCTTCGGAGTTCTCGCGGAAGATGACCATGTTGGTCTTCTCGGGCTCCTTCACCGGGCTGGGCACGCCTTTGAAGTATTGAATCGGGCGCAGGCACACGTACAGGTCGAGCTCTTGGCGCAGCGCCACGTTCAGGCTGCGGATGCCACCGCCCACGGGAGTGGTGAGCGGGCCCTTGATGCTGACCACGTACTCGCGCACGACCTGCAGCGTTTCTTCGGGCAGCCACACATCGGGGCCATAAATCTTGGTCGACTTCTCGCCCGCAAACACTTCCATCCAGTGGATCTTGCGCTTGCCGGCGTAGGCCTTGGCCACGGCCGCGTCCACCACCTTGATCATCACCGGCGTGATGTCCAGCCCGGTGCCGTCGCCCTCGATGTAGGGAATGATCGGGTTGTGGGGCACGTTGAGCGAGAAGTCGGCATTGACGCTGATCTTCTGGCCGCCGGTGGGGACCTTGATGTGCTGGTACATGGAGTGATCTCTTTCGCTGGCTCGAAGTGGGGTGAAGGCAGCCGGAAATTCTATTCGAGGCCGCTGGCTGTTCGGCCAGCAGCGAGGCATGGTCAGCTCAGGCAGTACGCGGCCACCCGGCGCAAGGTGTCATGGCCCAACGCCCAGGCCGAGGCGGCGGCCAGGGTGGCCCCGGCGAGGCGAATGGCGTGGCCCTGCCAGGCCGGCGAGCGGCCCCGACTCATTCGCAGCAGCAGTGCCGGGCCGAGCACCAGGCCGGCGGCCGAGGTGGCGGCAAAGGCACCCATTACCGCCGCGCCGGCGGCCACGCTGTTGGCCAGCGCGGCCATCACGAGGGCCGACTGCAGCAACCCGCACGGCCAGCCCAGCCACAAAGCGCCACCCGCGCCAGCCCGCGTGGGGCCATGCAGGCGCTGCCAGCCGGTGGCGGCCGGCGGGGCCTGGCTGGTTGGGCCGGCCAGTGCACTACTGCGCCACGACAGCAGCCACGCCGGCTGGCGCCCATGCCACAACATCCACAACCCCAAACCCAGCGCCGCGGCATGCAGCAGCGCCCACAGCACCCGCATCAGCACCGGCGCGCCGGCGTTCAGGCTGCCGGCCAGCACCTCGTCGCCCGGGCCACGTGGCAGGGCCTGGCTTTCACCGCTGAGCAGGGCTTCGTCGCTGCGCGTGTGGCCTTCGATCAACACGCCGTCGGCCAAGAAGGCCTGGCCCAGCGGAACGCGCAGCACGTCGCCGGGCTGCACGCGCAACACGCTCACCTCTTCGAACGTGCCTGCGGCGGTGCGCCGCCAGGCGCTGTGGGGCAACTCACCCGTGGCCGCTTCGAGTGCTGTGGCCGCGCGGTGGCGCAAGAGCATCTCGACATAGCGCGCGCTGAGCAGGAAGCTGATGAACATGGTCAGCGAATCGAAATACACCTCGCTGCCGAACAGGCCACTGCTTTGGAACGTGGCCCCGGTGCTGGCCACGAAACTCACGCCCAGGCCCAGCGCCACGGGCAGGTCCATGCTGATGCGGCGTTGCCGCAAGCCCAACCAGGCGGCGCGGAAAAACGGTGCTGCGCTGAATATCAACACCGGCAGGGTGAGCACCCAACTGGCCCAGTTGAGCAGGCGCGCCAAGTCGCTCGCCAGGTCGCCCGGCTCGGCGAAGTAGGCGGGGGCGGCCAGCATCATCACCTGCATGCTGCACAGGCCGGCCACGAACAGGCGCCACACGGCGGCGCGCGCCTCGGCGGCGCGCAAATCACGCGCCGCGGCACTGGCGTCAGGCGCGGCACCATAACCGGCGGCTTGAATGGCTGTGATCAGGTCTGAGGCGGCCACGCGCGCCGGATCCCACTGCACAGTGGCGCGTTGGCCGGCCGCGCTGACCCGCGCCTGCACCACACCGGGCACTGCCAGCAAAGCCTGTTCAATCAAAGCCGCGCAGGCCGCGCAGTGCATGCCGCTCAGCGCCAGGCTCGATTCCACCAGCCGCGGCCCTGCGGTGGCGGGCAACCAGCGCGTGAAAAGCGGCAGTTCCAGGGGGTCGTCGAGCACCGCGCGCGCCGCGCCTGTAGGCAAGGCGGCGGCGGGGGCGGTGCGCATGCGGTCAGGTGTCAGGCGGCGTCACATAATCTAGGCCAGACCAAGGCACACAGACATGATCCAGATCAAGACCGCCCTGCCCCTGCTCAGTGTCGTGCTCAGTGTCCTGTGCAGCCTGCTGTTTGGCGCTGCGGCCCGTGCGCAAGACAGCCCGCAGCCGCCCTTGCCCACCATCACCCTGCAAGCCGGCCTGCACCTGATCAAGGCCGAAGTGGCGCGCACACCGCAGCAGGTGCAGACCGGCATGATGTTTCGCCGCGAGATGGGCAGCAACGACGCGATGTTGTTCGTGTTCGGCGACCTGGCGCCGCGCTGCTTCTGGATGAGGAACACGCTGCTGCCGCTGAGCATTGCCTTCATTGCCGACGACGGGCAGGTCGTGCAGATCAACGACATGCAGCCGCGCGACGAGGCCTCACACTGCACCAAGACCGCGGTGCGCTATGCGCTGGAAATGAACCAGGGCTGGTTTGCCAAACGTGGCGTCAAACCCGGCATGAAGTTGAAGGGCGCGCCGTTCGTGCCGTGAACACGCCGCTGCCGATGGCGCCGAAGTGAGGTTGGATATAGTCGCCCGCTCGGACTTTTCACTACAACAGGAGACGGATGATGGGTGCAATTTTTCAATCATTGGGGCGCACAGTGGCCGCCGGCGTGGTGCTGCTGGTGTTGCTGATCGTGGCCTGCGGCACGGGCGCCATCAACCATGCATGGGGTGCCTTCTTCATGCGCTACCTGCACGTGGCCAGCGGGGTGATGTGGATCGGCCTGCTGTGGTACTTCAACTTCGTGCAGATCCCCTCGATGCCCAAGATCCCCGACGAGCACAAGCCCGCGATCGGCAAGGTGATCGCGCCCGAGGCCCTGTTCTGGTTCCGCTGGGCCGCGCTGGCCACCGTCGTCACCGGGCTGCTGCTGGCCTTGATGAGCGGCTACGCGATGACCGCGCTGAGCCTGCAGCGGCCGTTCCTGGCCATCGGGATCGGCATGTGGCTGGCCCTGATCATGGCCGCCAATGTCTGGTTCATCATCTGGCCCAACCAGAAGAAGGCGCTGGGCATCGTCACCGTGCCGGCCGAAGAGAAAGCCAAGGCGGCGCGGTTGGCCATGCTGATTTCGCGCACCAACACGCTGCTGTCGCTGCCAATGCTCTACTGCATGGTGGCGCAGCAAAACGGCGGCCTCTGAGTCACTTGGGCTGACGCAAGCCGGGCCCGCGGGCCCGGCTTTTTCATTGGCGCAGCCGCACTTCGGCGAGCTCCACCTCGGCGGTGCCGCGCGCCATCGTCAGCTTCACCTGCTGCCCCGGACTGAGTTGCCGCGGGTCGCTCAGCAACGCGCCCGCCATCGTCTGCACCACGCTGTAGCCGCGCTCGACCACACGCTGCGGATCGAGCGCGACCAGCC
>JAYUQE010000189.1:0-36736 GCA_043756905.1 Burkholderiales bacterium
GCGCAGGCTCTCGCGCAATGCGCGCGTGGCCAGCACGTCCAGCCCGTTGGTCGGCTCGTCGAGGATGACGTTGGCCGGGTCGTGCACCAGCGCGCGCGCAAGTGCGGTTTTCATGCGCTCGCCCTGGCTGAAGCCCTCGGTGCGCCGCTCCAGCAGCTCGCGCATGTCCAGCAACTGGGCCAGTGCGTCGGTGCGCGCCTGCGCGGCAGCGTCAGTCATGCCGTGCAGGCGGCCGTAGTAGACGATGTTCTCGCGCGCGCTCAGCCGCGGGTACAGGCCGCGCGCGTCACTGAGCACACCCATGCGGGCCAGCGCGGCCGCCGGGTCGCGTGCCACATCGATGCCATCCACCTGCACCCGCCCGGCATCGGGCGTGATCAACGTGGCCACCATGCGCAGTGTGGTGGTCTTGCCCGCGCCGTTGGGCCCCAGCAGGCCGGTGATGGCGGCGTCGCGCGCGACCCAGCTCACGCCGTCCACCGCCAACACCTCGCGGCGCCGGCGGCCGCTGCCTTGCGCGAAACGCTTGCTCAGGGCCTGCACGTCGATCATGGCTTAACCGCCGGTTGAACAGGCGCAAGTGAAGGCACAACGATGGGCACGAACGCCGGCGGCCGCGGCATGGCCTTGGCGCAGCCCAACTCAACGGCCAGCGCGTCGTCGTCGCCGGCCGCATTGATGAAGCGGTACACGCCGTCGCGCAGGCACGGCAGGCTCATCACGCCGTGGCCGGCATGGGGCACCACCTCGTGGCGCGCCTTGGGCCCCAGGGCCGCCGTCACGCGCGCACCGTGCCGCGGCGGCGTGGCCGGGTCGATGCCGCCGGAAAGCACCAGCGTGGCCGCCGTGCTGGGCGCGAGCGTGTAGAACGCCGCGGGCAACTCGCCGCGCGGCCAGTCGGCGCAAACCTGGCGGTACAGCGCCGTCGAAGCGGCTTCGCCGGCCAACTGGGGTGGCAGCCGCGGCACGTCTTCAGCGCAAATCACCGAAAAGTGCATGCCGTGTGCCAGCTCGGTGTCGCCCTTGCGCGCGCTGCCCAGGGCGCTGGCCAGGCCGAACAGCGCTTCGAAGTGGCCGGCGTCGGCGCTGCGAATGGCCTGCGGCAAGGCCGCCGCCAGCTGCGGCACGTAAAGCGGCGCACGCACCAGGCCCTGCAGCGCGTCGCGCGTCAGCGTCAGCGCTTGCGTCGTGCCGGTGAACGGATGCGCCACCTTCACGTCGTGCGGCGCGCGCGCCAGCAAACGCTGCCAGGCCGCACGCAAACCGGGGTGGGCCGCGGCGCAAGCGCGGTCGCCTTCGCACCAGTCCAGCAGGCCGTCGAGCGCGGCCTGGTTGTCGGCGGCGAACGACGCCGGCAACACCATGTCGGCCGGGGCCACGCCGTCGAGCACCATGCGGCGCACCGCAGCCGGGAACTGACGCTGGTATTCCAGCGCCGCCCGCGTGCCGTACGACACGCCGATCAGGTTGATGCTGGGCGCGCCCAGGGCCCGACGCACCGCGTCCAGGTCGGCCATGGCCACGGGGGTGGTGAAGTGGCGCAGGCCGGCAGCTTCGCCGACATGCGCCAGCTTGGGCAGGGCTTGCAGGCAGCGCGCCATCAAGGCGGCCTGTGCACCATCGCCACCTTCGTTCAAAGGCGCCGTGGGCGGCGGCATATCGCAATGCAGCGGCGCGCTGCGGCCGGTGCCGCGTTGGTCGACCAGCACGATGTCGCGCCGGTTGTTCAGCCGGTGCAGCAGCCTGGCCAGCGGGCCGGCCAGGTCGATGGCACTTTGCCCCGGCCCGCCGGCCAGCAGGAACACCGGGTCGGCTGCCTTGTTGCGCGCCACCGCCGGCAGCACCGCGTAATGCAGTTCGATCTGCCGCCCACGCGGCGCGGCTGGGTCCAGCGGGCGCAGCAAGCTGCCGCACTGTGCTTCGTACTCGACGCCTTTGAGCCGGCACGGCGCCAGCGCCGCGGCCTGGCTGGCCGGGCTGAGCCAGCCGAACAAGGCCGCGGTCAGCGCCAGCGTGTGCCCACGCACACTCACTGGAGTACCTTCGTGCTTCGCACTCCGGTATGCGCCCTTGGGGCGGCCCGGCGGGCTCATGCCAGCAAGGTCTTGAGTTCGCCGCTGGCGATCAGCTTGGCCAGGTCGGCGGCGCCGCCCACCAGCACGCCCTTGACGAACACCATCGGCAACGTCGGCCAACCGCTCCACATCTTCAGTGCATTGCGCCGCCGCCACTGGCTGAAGTAGCTGCCGTATTCGAGGTAGTGGTGCGCCACCCCGGCGGCCTGCAAGGCCTGGCGCGCTTTCTTCGGGAACGGGTTGCCACGCATGCCCACCACCACCACTGCGTGTGCGGCGATGGCAGCGCGCACCTCGGCCACGATGTCGGCCTGGTGGCTGCTGACGCGCTCGCGCACGGCGGGGTGGATGTGGCTGTCGTCGAGGGTGGCTCTGGGCATCGCAGGTTCCGGGTGGAGTGTGAGGTTAACCGAGTTGCCGCGGCTGTTCACACCCGAACAGCACCCTTGTATGGGCCCAGAAACTGGCCGCGGCACCGCTTCAGCCCTTGCGCCGCGCGGGGCTTGCCCATCCGGCATATCGTCGCGCCTCCCCGAACCCTTTGGAGACCATTGCATGAAGCTCTATTACAGCCCCGGCGCCTGCTCACTGAGCCCGCACATCGTCTTGCGTGAAGCCGGCCTGGCCTTCACCCCGGTGTTGGCCAGCACGAAGACCCACCAGCTCGCCGACGGCAGCGACTACTACACCATCAACCCCAAGGGCTACGTGCCGCTGCTGGAGCTTGACGACGGCCAGCGCCTGAGCGAAGGCCCGGCCATCGTGCAGTACATCGCCGACCAGGTGCCCGCCAAGAAGCTGGTGCCCGCTGCCGGCACCATGGAACGTTACCGTGCGATGGAATGGCTGAACTTCATCGGCACCGAATTGCACAAGGGCTTTTCGCCGCTGTTCAACCCGGCCATGCCCGACGAAGCCAAGGCCCTGTCCAAGGCCAAGGTGAGCGAGCGCCTGAAGTGGGTGGACAGCCAGCTCGAAGGCCGGCAGTACCTGATGGGCGACCAATTCAGCGTGCCCGATGCCTACCTGTTCACCGTGGCCAACTGGACCAAGTTCGTCGGTATCGACATCTCCGGCCTGAAGAACCTGGGTGCTTTCATGGCCCGCATGGCCGCGCGCCCGGCGGTGCAAGAAGCGCTGAAGGCCGAAGGCCTGACCAAGTAAGCCTCGTGCCGTGGCCGCTGAGCCGGCGCACCGCGGTGCAGGTCGCCGCGGTGCTGCCGGCCATGCTGGGCGCTGCCGCGCTGGCGGCCGTGCCCACGGCCGAGGTGCCCGCGCCGGGAGCCTACGCCGCGCAACTGTGCGTGACTGTCGCCCAGGCGCCGGCGCAATGCGGCGAGGTTGAATTCCAGCTCGGCCTGGCCGGGCGCGCCACGCTGCGCATTCATGACGTGACCTACCGCCTCCACCTGCGCCCGGCGCAGGTGGATGTGTTCCTGTTCCACGGCAATATGCAGATTGACGAATTCAGCGCCGCCTACCGTTGGGCCGGCGGCAGCCTGGAATTCCTGGATGCGGCCAAGGGCACGCACTTCCGGCTGCACGTGGGCACGCGGCTGCCCCCGCTTGTGCCCGCCGCGCCCGCCAGCGCAGCGGGCGCCGAATAGGGCGGCCTTCCGGGCGGCTTTTCGCGGCCACGGCCCGGCGCGTGGCAGGCAAGATGGTGGGTGGGGAAGCCGCGCGCTGAACCGCAGGCAGCAGGCCCCGGCCGGCCTTGGGGCTCTCATCAACACTCGCACAAAGATGTCTTCATCGCCACGGCACCACGCTGTGCTCACCTGGTGGCGCACGCTCAAATTCAGGATCGTGGCGCTGTGCCTGTTGGCCAGCCTGGGCGCCACGGCTGCCACCATCGCCGTGGTGCAGCACGCCGAGCGCGCGACCTTGCTGCAACTGTGGCAAGAGCGTGCCCGGCTCGACGCCGAACGCAGCGCGGCCGTGGTGACCGGCCACCTCGAACGCCTGCGCCAGGTGCTGGCCGGCGCGGCCACGCGCATCGACCCGGCCATGCTGGCACAACCTGCCGCCCTGGCCGAGGTGTTGCGCAGCAGCCCCGGCTTCGTTACCGCTTTCGACACCAGCGTGGTCACCGACGCCCAGGGTCAGGCCGTGCTGAGCCTGGACAAAGACCGCGCCAGCGCCACCTTGCCGCACCTGGCCCAGCGCGAGTACTTTGCCCGCGCCTGGCAGGCCACGCAGCCGGTGGTGTCGCGGCCGTTCATGGGCGAGGTGATCCAGCAGCCCGTCATTGCCGTAGCGCAAGCGCTGCATGCGGCCGACCGCACGCCCTACGGCTTGATCAGCGGCTCGGTGCGTCTGGGTGCATCCGGCTTGCTGGCCGCGGCGGTGCTGGCCGACGGCGAAACGGGCGAGTCACTGGTGATCGACCGCGACGGCACCGTGCTGGCGCATGCCGACGCCACGCGGGCATTGGCACGCGCCGAAGACCTACCTGCCTTGGCGCCGGCCATGCGCCAATGGGTCGGCCTGGGCCGGCCCGATGTGGCGAGCTTGCCCCTTGACGGCGAGGCCACGCGGCTGGCCAGCTTCGCCCGCATTGCCGGCAGCGACTGGCTGGTGCTGCGCATCAGCCACCGGCCCGACGCCTGGGCCTGGGTGAACGCCGCGCAGCGCGGCATCACGCGCTCGGCCCTGCTGTTGACCTTGCCGGTGCTGGCCCTGTGCAGCTTGATGGCCTGGCTGATGACGCGCCCGCTGGGCGAGTTGCGCCGACGCACCGAACGCGCCCTGGAGCACGACCACCAAGGCGCGGACCAAGCGCCGTGGCCGCGCATGGGCGGTGAGGTGGGCGCGTTGGCAAAGGCGTTTGAACAGGTGATCGACCAATCGCGCACCCGGCACCAGGCGGCGCAGGACATGCTGGCGCGGCTGGAAGCGGTGTTGAACCACGCCCACGCCGGCATGGCCTTCACCCGCCTGAGTCATTTCGAACTGGTCAGCCGCCACTTTTGCGACACATTGGGCGTTGAGCCGGCGCAGGTGATCGGCAAGCCCACGCGGGTCATCTACCCCAGCGACGAGGCCTACCAGGCCTTGGCCGAAAAGGCCCGCCCGGCCTTCATGGCCAACGGCAGGTACGAAGGCGAGCTCGAACTCATGCGCCGCAACGGCGAGGTCTTCTGGGCTTCGATGCGTGGGCGCGCCGTGGTGCCGGGCAACCTGGCTGCGGGCACGATCTGGATCATTGAAGACATCACCCAGGCACGCGCGCAGCGCGAGCAACTCACCCAGGCGGCGCACCAGGACGTGCTCACCGGCCTGACCAACCGCCGTGCGTTCGAAGCCCTGTTGGCCAAGGCCGTGGCGGCGTCCGAACAGACGCCGTTCTCGGCCCTGTTCATGGATCTGGATCGGTTCAAGCTGGTCAACGACACGGCTGGCCATGCTGCCGGCGACGCCTTGCTCAAGGGCCTTGCGCAGCGCCTTGAAGCCTGCGTGCGCCAAAGCGACACTGTGGCCCGCTTGGGTGGCGACGAATTCGCGGTGCTGCTGCCGCGCTGCCCGGCACCGCAGGCCATGCGGGTGGCTGAAAAGCTGCGCGCCGCGGTCGAGGCAGCGGTGTTGCAGTGGGAGGGCGCCGAATACACCGTGGGCGCCAGCATCGGCATGGTGCATGCAGACGGCCGCTACCGCAGTGCGGCGGCCGTGCTGCGCGCTGCCGACGAAGCCTGCTACGCGGCCAAGCGCAGCGGGCGCAACCAGGTGATGAACCGCGCCGAGCTGCCGGAATTCGTGGTCACCGGCCCCAGCCAGCCAGCCGCGCTGGACGAAGCCGCCGCCTGAAAGTCTGAGAGCCGCGCGTGCTACGCCAAATGCGCCGCGGCCAGCAGCTCGCGCGTGTAGGCCTGCTGCGGCGCAGCGAACAAACTTTCTGCTTCACCGGCTTCAATGATGCGCCCGGCTTTCATCACCAGCACGCGGTGCGACATGGCGCGCACCACGGCCAGGTCGTGGCTGATGAAGACATAACTCAAGCCATGGCGAAGCTGCAATTGCGACAGCAGTTGCAGCACCTGCTGCTGCACTGAAACATCGAGCGCCGAAGTGGGCTCATCCAGCACCAGCACCTCGGGCTGCAACACTACCGCGCGCGCGATGGCGATGCGCTGGCGCTGGCCGCCCGAGAACTCATGCGGATAGCGCTGCAACACCTGCGCCACGCCCTGGGCTTCAGACAGGCCCACTTCTTCCAGCATCTTCAGCACGGTGGCTTCGCGTTCAGCCATGCTCAGGCGAGGCTGATGCAAGGCCAGGCCTTCGCCGACGATCTGGCCCACCGTCATGCGCGGGCTCAGTGAAGCGAACGGGTCTTGAAACACCACCTGTACGCGCCTGCGCATAGCGCGCAGCGTGGCGCGTGCGGCGTTGTCGATGCGCGCGCCGCTCAACTGCACTTCGCCCGCCGCAACGCCTTGCAAGGCCAGCAAGGCCATGCCCAGCGTGGTCTTGCCCGAGCCGCTTTCGCCCACGATGCCCAGCGTTTCGCCACGGCGCAATTGCAGCGTGGCGTCGCGCACGGCGTGGAAGGTCGATTTGCCGAACAGGCCTTTGGTGATGGTGAAGGTGACATCCACGCCCTGCGCTTGCAGCAACACCGGCGCATCAGCCGGCAAGGCTTGCACCACACGCTGCGGCCGGCTGGCCAACAAACGCCTTGTATAGGCATGTTGCGGCTGGTTGAACACGGTGGCCGTGTCGCCCAGTTCCACCAGGTGGCCGCGCTCCATCACGCCCACGCGGTGGCTGAAGCGGCGCACCAGGGTCAGGTCGTGCGTGATGAACAACAACGCCATGCGCATCTCGGCTTGCAGCTCATCGAGCAAGGCCAGGATCTGCGCCTGGATGGTCACATCGAGCGCCGTGGTGGGCTCGTCGGCTATCAGCAGCCTGGGCCGGCAGGCCAGGGCCATGGCGATCATGGCGCGCTGGCGCTGGCCGCCGCTGAGCTGGTGCGAATAGGCGTCCACGCGCGTGGCTGGGTCAGGAATACCGGTGCGCGCCAGCAGCTCAATCGCACGCGCGCGTGCTTGCTGCCGGCTCAGGCCTTCGTGCAGTTCGAGCACCTCGCCGATCTGGTTGCCCACGGTGTACAGCGGGTTCAGCGCGGTCATCGGCTCTTGAAAGATCATGGCGATGTCGCGGCCGCGCAAGCTGCGCATCTCGCGCTCGCTTTTGGCCAACAGCTCGGCGCCTTCGAAGCGGATGGCGCCGCTGGTGGTGGCGGCATCGACCAGGCGCAGCACCGACAGCGCCGTGATCGACTTGCCCGAACCCGACTCACCCACCAGCGCAAACTTCTCGCCCGCAGCCACGTTGAACGACACGTCGTTGACAACGACAGAATCGCCAAACCGCACGTTCAAGCGGTCAATTTCAAGCAAAGGCGGGGTGGTCATGCGCCTTGCTCAAGATTTGCGCGTGTCGAAGGCATCGCGCAGCGCATCGCCGATGAAGGTGAGCAACAACATGGTGATGACCAGCAGCACGAAAGTGGGCACGATGATCCACCAGGCATCGAGGTTGTTCTTGCCCTGGCGCAGCAAGTCGCCCAACGACGCCACCGAGGCCGGCACGCCCAGGCCAAGGAAGTCGAGCGCGGTCAAAGCGATGATGGCGCTGCCCATGCGAAAGGGCAGGAAGGTGATCACCGGCGTGAGCGAATTGGGCAGCACATGGCGCCACATGATCTGCGCATTGCCCAGCCCCAGGGCGCGCGCCGCCTTGACGAATTCAAGGTTGCGGTTGCGCAGGAACTCGGCGCGCACATAGTCGCTCAGACCCATCCAGCCCCACAGCGACAGCAAGATCAACAGCAACCACAGCGAGGGGTTGAAGATCGAAGCAAAGATGATGAGCAAGAACAGCTCGGGCACCGCGCCCCAGATCTCCATCAGGCGCTGTGAAACCAGATCGATGCGGCCGCCAAAGTAGCCTTGCACGGCACCGGTCAGGATGCCGATGACTGTGCCCACCAGCGTCAGCGCAAAGGCAAACCAGATGCTCACGCGAAAGCCGTAGAGCAGCCGCGCGGCCATGTCCTGGCCCAGGCCATCGGTGCCCAGAATATTCAGGGCATTCGGCGCCGTGGGGCTGGGCTCTTTCGCAAAGGCCTGGATCGAGGTGGCCGAATGCGGGTTGAAGGTGTGGAAACGCCAGTTGCCGGGCTTGGCAAACTGCGTGGCGATGAGCGGATCTTTCCAGTCGGTGGGGCTTTCAAAGTCGCCGCCGAAGGTGGTTTCAGGTGGGTTGTGGAGCAGCGGGAAATACAGCTCGCCGTTGTAGCGCGCGAGCAGCGGGCGGTCGTTGCTGATCAATTCTGCAACGGTTGAGATGAGCAGCATCGCCAGGAAGGCCCACAGCGACACGTGGCCGATGCGGTTGCGCTTGAAGCGCAGCCAGGCGCGTTGATTCGGCGAGAGCGACTTCAACGCCACCGTCACTTCGCCACCGCCTCGAACTGCACCCGCTTGTCGGCCAGCACGTACAGCAGGTCGGCGATCAGCTTGGTCACCAATCCGATCAGGGTGAACAGGTACAGCGAGCCCAGCACCACGGGGTAGTCGCGCCGCACCACCGATTCATAGCTCAGCAGGCCCAGGCCGTCGAGCGAGAACAGGGTTTCGATCAGCACCGAGCCGGCGAAGAAGGCGCCGATGAAGGCCGCCGGAAAACCGGTGATCAGCGGGATGAGTGCATTGCGGAAGATGTGCTTGTACAGCACGCGGCGCTGCGACAGCCCCTTGGCGCGCGCCACCAGCACGTACTGCTTGCGCATTTCTTCAACGAAGGTGTTCTTGGTCAGCATGGTGGTCACGGCAAAGCTGCCGATCACCATGCAAGTGAGCGGCAGTGTCAGGTGCCAGAGGTAGTCCTTCAGCTTGCCCCAGACTGAAAGTTCGGCCCAGTTGTCAGACGTCAAGCCGCGCAGTGGGAACCATTCCAGAAAGTTGCCGCCGGCAAACATCACGATCAACAGCACGCCGAGCACGAAACCCGGAATGGCGTAGCCCGCCAGTACGATGAGCGAGGTGACGGCATCAAAGCGCGAGCCTTCGCGCACCGCCTTGGCCACGCCCAGGGGCAGTGATATCAGGTAGGTGAGGAAGAAGGTCCACAACCCCAGGCTGATCGAGACGGGCAGCTTTTCCTTGATGAGTTGCCACACCGGCTTGTTGCGCATGAAGCTGGTGCCCAGCTCGAAGCTGGCAAAGTTGCGCAGCATCTCGAAGTAGCGCACATGCGCGGGCTTGTCGAAGCCGTAGAGCTTCTTCAGCTCGGCAATCTGCTTGGCATTGCTGTCGCCGCTGGCGCGGTAGGCGCCTTCACCGCCACCGCCGCGCATGCGCGCCTCGCTCATCATCTGCTCGACCGGCCCGCCGGGAACGAACTGGATCACCCCGAAGGTGATGGTCAGCGCGCCCAGCAGGGTAGGCACCATGAGCAGGATGCGTTTCAGGAGATAGGTCCACATGATGGTTAACGTTTCACTTGATCCACCAGGTGATCAGCGGCCAGGGAATCTGGGTGTCCACGTCTTGCGCGGTGTCGATCTGGTAATACTTGGGCGTTCGCGCCGGCAGGCCGAACTTGTTCCAGTAGCTCAGCTTGAGCGTGGCCGAAAAGAGCTGCGGCACCTGCCAGTGGTTCCACATCACCACCCGGTCGAGCGCGCGGCAGGCGTCGCGCAGGGCATCGAGCGTTCGCGCCGATGCCATGGCGTTCAAGATGTGATCCACCGCCGGGCTTTTCACGCCACGGTAGTTGTCATTGCCCTTGTCGTCGGCTGATTTGGAGCTGTAGATGCGAAAGTAGTTTTGCACCGGCGGAATCGGGAAGTGCCCTTCGACGAGGGTGGTGGTGTCGAAGTCGTACTCCTCCAGACGGCGGCTGAACAGGGCGTAGTCCACGCGGCGCACCGTGAGCGTGATGCCGAGCTTCTTCAAGGTCAGCGCCCACTCGGATTCGCGCTGACTGCTTTCGCTGGGACTGAGGTACTCCGCCTCAAAGGCCTCGCCCTGGGCGTTGCGCAGCTTGCCGTCGGGCGCCAGCTTCCAGCCCGCGGCATCAAGCAGCGCGCGCGCCTTGAGCAAATTGGCGCGCATCTTCAGCGGGTCGTTGAAGCTGCGCGGCTGCTTGTAGGGCGGGCCGAACACCTCGGCGGGCAAGTCTTTGCGAAAGGGTTCCAGCAACGCCAGCTCGCCGGCCGAAGGCAGGCCTTGCGCGGCGAAGTCCGAGTTGTTGAAGACGCTGTCGGCGGGCTGGAAGCCGCCGTATTTGTTGGTGGCGTCGAAGTCAAAACTCAGGCCCAGGGCCTGGCGCACGCGGATGTCCTGGAACTTCGGTTTGCGCAGGTTCAACTGGTACGACTGCAAGGCCTCGATGTTCAAGGTGTGGAAGGTCTTCTTGACGATGCGCCCATCGTTCCATTTCACGCCGGTGTGCTGGCGCGCGAAGATGCGGGCGCGGTACACGCGCTGCAAATCGGTTTCACCGGCCTTGAAGGCCTCGGCAATGATGTCCTCGTCTTCATAGTAGCGGTACACCACGCGTTCGAAGTTGAAGAAACCGCGGCGCACGTTCAGTGAGTCGCCCCAATAGTTAGCCTGACGCTTGAAGACGATGCGCCGCCCGCTGTCTTCCTTCTCCACGATGTACGGGCCGCTGCCGATCGGGTGTTCGGTGACGATCTGATCCAGCGGTTTGGGCCGCCCGGCCGCATCGAGCGCCCACTTGGGCGAAACGATGGGCAGGAAGGCGCCCACCTTGAAGATCGAGTCGGTGCCCTTTTCTTTCAGGTCGAAGCGGATCGTGCGTTCGTCTTCCACCACGGCGGCGGCCACGCCGGCAAGATTGGTTTGCCAGTCGGGCGAGGCCTTCTTGGAGCTGGCGGTGTCGAAGCTGAATTTCACATCGGCAGCGCGCACCGGGTCGCCATTCGAAAAGCGGGCGTTGGCACGCAGGCGGAACCACACCGCCGAGCGGTCAGGCGCCACCTTGATCTCTTCGGCCAGCAGGCCGTACATGGTTTGCGGCTCGTCGGCGCCGTAGATGGCCAGGGTTTCGAGCGTCCAGATCAGCAGCCCCGCCGGGTAGGTGGTGGGCAGGGTGAAGACGTTGAATTTGTCGAAGCTGGAACGCCGGTCGGGCTGGCTGAGCGTGAGCTGGCCGCGCTTGGGGGCATCGGGGTTCACGTAGCCGAAGTGGCTGAAGCCTTTGGGGTACTGCGGCTCGCCGTAGCTGGCCCAGGCGTGGGCCCATTCGCCGTCTACCGCTGCGGCCCACGGCAAGGCCAGTGCCAGGCACAGGTGCAGGGCGCAGCGCAGCAGCAGGGTGGGTGGCGACATGGCCGCGATCATGGCCCATCGCCGCGCCACCAGGCCGAGGGCGCAACCCGGTACGGTGGCAGGCCTCAAGCCGGCGCGGCGCCGGTCTTCAACACCCCTTCGCAGGTGGCGCGCTGTGGGTCCTTGGCGTCGAGCTTGGCGCACACAGTGTCCATCTGCGCTTGCAGCCGCTTCACCGCCGCGGCCTGTTCGGGCCCCTTGTTCCAGGCCTTGAGCTGCATGCCAACGCGACTGAGCGAACGCGCGCTGCGTTCGTAAAACACATTCGGTTGCGCCGCGGCTTCGGTGAACAGCGCGGTGGCGGCGCGTTCGATGCGGGCCGCATCTTGCGGGCTCAGCTCCACCAGGGTGGTGATGTACCGGGCGCCCCATTCCAGCCTTGTGGCCGGGCCCACGCTGGTGTTGAAAGCCTGCTCGTGCCAGCGCAAGGCGTCGTCATTGCGGCCGAGCTTGCGCGCATTGCCGCCCAGTTGGCTCATCAGGTAATACGGCGAATGGCTCTTGGACAAATTGGCTTGCAGCAGCGCATCGCTTTCACTCCATAGCCCGGCCATGCCGAGGGTGTGCGCCGCGGCGGTGATGACGGCCTGGCGTTCATAGCCATCGCTGATTTCACGATCCGCCCGTGCGCTGTGCTCGCGCACCTCGGCCACCAACGCCGTGGGCAGCTTGGGGTGGCGTTCGTTCTTGGGTGCTTCAAGCCGGGCCAGATCGACCCGCGCCATCAGCGCAGTGAAGCGATCCGCGCGCGACAGCGTGGCATCGGCTTGCAGCTTGCGCAGGGCGGCATCGAACGCCGCCACCAGCTCGGCGCGTGGCTTGCCTGGAGCGCTAGCCAGGACCTTGGTGATCTCGCTGGCAGAGTTGGTCACCACGTCCATGTGGGCGCGCGCCGCCGCCGGGTTGGCCAGCAGCTTGCGCACCCGCGCCACCGTGGCAGCGTCTGCCTTCATGCCTTTGCCGTCATCACTGCCGGCCAGGGCCTTCAGAAGCAACCGGTCGGCCACCTCGGGTTGGCTTGCCGGGCAGGTGGTGGCCAATTGCGCCAGCAGGCCCGGGCGTTCCACGGCGCTCACCAGTTGCGCTTCGTCGGTGTCCCACGAATAGAAGGCCAGCAGCTTCCATTCATCGGGTTTGAGCGGCTTGCCGGCGCGCGCATCGGCCAGCACCGCGGCCACCGGGCGGCCGCGCGCCAGGCCGATTTGCAAGACCTGCATCACTTGCGCGGCGTCCACCTCGCCGGGCAGGCGGGTGAGTTCGGTGCCGTCGGGCGTGGCCAGGATCAGGGTCGGGTAGCCACGCACCTTGAAGCGCGCGCCGAGCTTTTGCGCGCCGGGCAAATCGCCATCGATGTTCACCGCCACGAACGCCTGCGAACGCGCGATGAAGTCTTGCCGGTTAAACAGCGTGGCCTTGAGCTGGTTGCACGGCGGGCACCAGGCCGCACCCCAGTACAGCAGTACCGGCTTGTTCTCGGCGCGGCCCTGGGCAAAGGCTTGTTCGATGTCGGCGTCGGCCGCGGCGTTGCGCCATTGCACCTGGGGGCCACCGGGCACGGCATACGACAACGGCGCGGTCAGGCCCAGACTGGCGGCAAGAACGATGGCGGCGAGCTTCATGGCGGCTTCCTTTGCAACGCCGGCGATTTTGCGCCTGGGCGGTCAGGTCGTGGGGTTGGGTGGTGTGTCATCCGTGGCGCCTGGCGGCGCGCCGAGCAGGCCTTGGGCTTGTGCATCGGCGTCGTCTTGAACGGGTGTGGCGCGGGCCAATGCCATCCAGGTGCCAAACGCCAGGCTTGATGCGCGCCGCGGCGCCGGCCGCAGCACTTCAAAGCCCACCGGCAACGCCAGCATCACGCCGCACTCGGGTGGCACATCGCGCGCGTCGCCAACGCCCGGCGCCAGCACGTACCAGCACTGGCCGCTCATCTGCAAATAGGCTTGTCGTTTGGCGGCGTTGCGCACGTCGCCCAGCAAGTCGGCGCGGTGGACCTTCACCTCATGCACCGCGGGTTCCAGGTAGGCCTGCACCGTGGTGTGGCGAATGGAGAAAACATCCGGCATCGCCACCACCCAGCGCGCGTCTTCGTTTTCAGCGCCCACGCGTGCACGCAGGCTCAGGCCGCGCCAGGCGATGCGCCCAGCACGCTGCATCTCGCGCGCCACGCCTGCCACCAAATCTTCATGCTTGTTGCGCACGGCGCGGTTGCGTTGCAGCGTTTGCGCCAGCAGGTTGACGCCGGCATCGCTGACGCGCACGGTCTCGCGGCCCTGCGCATCGGCGCGGCGTTCCAGCAGGCCGGCGGCCAGCAGTTCGAGTTCGATCATGTCCTGGCACGGCCAGCCGGCCGAGCGCCAGACTTCGCGCAGGCGGCGGCGGTGGGCGGCGGTGATGTTGGATGTCATGCTCGGTGCTACGCTGCCAGCCCCGTTGCTTGTGGAGCTGAACATGGACGCCATCATCTCGCGCCGCGAAGCCCTGGTCGGTCTGGCCGCCTTGGCCGCTAACGAGCCCGCGGCGCTGCCCCACACCGAACACCTGCATTGCTGGCCGCTGAACGCGCCGCAGCACGCCGGCATTCACGTTGTGGCGCCGGTGTGGTTGCCCGAACGCGGCACCGAAACCCTGACCCTGGGGTGCACGGGGGGCGCCTGATGACACCCGCCCTGTGCGCCACCGACCGCCACCCCTTCATGGGCGCCGATGTGCCCTGGCTGCTGGCGCAGCGCGCACGCACGCGGCGCGACCACCCGTTCATCGTCTGGGAGCCGTTTGAAGGCCCCGGCCTCACCCTCACCTACGGCGAATTTCAAGACCGCGTGGCGCGCATCGCAGGGGCCTTGCAGCGCCGCGGCGTGGCCGCAGGCCAGGCCGTGCTCATCCACCTGGACAACAGCCCCGAAGCCCTGCTAGCCTGGTACGCCTGTGCCTGGGCCGGCACTGTTGCCGTCACCACCAACACCCGCGCCAGCGATGATGAACTGGCCTACTACGCCAGCCACTGCGGCGCCGTGGCCGGCATCACCCAGCCGCGTTATGCGCAACGCGTGGCGCGGCAGTGCACGGGCTTGCGCTGGCTGGCGGTGACTGACTCTGATCACGACGCTGACAGCGAATCTAACGGCGCACTCCACAGGCCTGCTCACAGACCCGACGCCGCCAGCCGATTCGCCGCGCTGGGTGGCGAACCCGCGCCGCGCCGTGCGCCCGACCCATTGGCACCATGCAGCGTGCAGTACACATCGGGCACCACCTCACGGCCAAAGGCTGTTTTGTGGACGCATGCCAACGCGTTGTGGGGCGCCAGCGTGAACGCGGTGCATGAAGACTTGCGCGCAGATGACGTTCACTTGGTGCATCTGCCGCTGTTCCACACCAATGCCCAAGCCTATTCGGTGCTGGCCTGCCTGTGGGTGGGGGCGACGGCGGTGGTGCTGCCGCGTTTTTCAGCCAGCCGGTTCTGGCCGGTGTCACTCAAACACCGCGCCACCTGGACCTCGCTGATCCCGTTTTGCAGCAAGGCCTTGATGGCGCACGAGGTGCCCGCGCAGCATCACTACCGCCGCTGGGGCTCGGCCGTGTGCGCGCCGCCCAGCGACGCGCACTTTCGTGTGGGCACCATGGGCTGGTGGGGCATGACGGAGACCATCACCCACGGCATCGTCAGCAGCGTGCACCTGCCCAGCCCGAGCCTGAGCATCGGCCGCCCCGCAGCCGAGTACCGCATCGCCATCGTTGAAGACGACAGCGTGCCGGTGCGGCAAGCGCGCGCGGTGGAACCTGGCGGCGCCGGCCATTTGCTGATTCAGGGCGTGCGCGGCTTGAGCCTGTTCCAGGAATACCTGGGCAACGCGCAGGCCACGGCGCAGAGCTTCGACGACGAAGGCTGGTTTCGCACCGGCGACCGCGTGGTGCTGCTGGAAGAAGGCTCCATCCAGTTTGGCGACCGCAGCAAGGACATGCTGAAAGTGGGCGGAGAAAACGTGGCCGCCTCGGAGATCGAACGCGTGATCCTGGGCGTGCCCGGCGTGCATGAATGCGCCGTGGTGGCACGCGCGCACCGCATGCTCGATGAAGTGCCGGTGGCCTTTGTGCTGCCCGTGGCAGGCTTGCCCGCCGAGCAGCGTGCCGCGCTGGCTGAAAAGGCCAGCTCAGCTTGCCGCGCGCAACTGGCTGACTTCAAATGGCCGGCCGAAGTGCGAGTGGTGGATGCGTTGCCGCGCTCGCTGCTGGAAAAAGTGGCCAAGGCGGAACTGCGGCAGTGGTTGATGGCTGAGGGCTAACGTTTGATGTGATCCGCAGCAAACGACCGCGTGCTTAACTCCGCACAAGACTAGCCAGGCCACGGCCTGACGCAAAAATTGAACAGCGGCGGCGCCGAACTAAACGGCCTCGCCGCAGACAGGCTTCGCTCGCGCCGCCGCGGCGCCGCGCTGGGGTTAACTCCTCTTGAGAGATGCGCGTCGCTCGATACGATGCGCAGCGGCTGACCCCTCAATCATCACAACCGCGCCGTGTGCACGTTTCAAACGGCAACGCGCCGAGTTGCCAACCCTTCGGAGATTTCATGAGCACGCTCGACTCACAGGTTTCCCGTCGCGAATTTGTGGTTGGTGCGGGGGCGCTGGCGGGCGCGCTGTCGGCGGGCGCTGTGTTACCGGCTTTTGCGCAGGCCAACGAGGTGAAAGTGGGCTTCTTGCTGCCGCTGACGGGTTCGTTTGCAGAGTCGGGCCAGCTCATCAAGATGGCGGTTGAAATGGCCATCGAAGAAGTCAATGCCAGCGGCGGCATCAAGAGCCTCAAGGGCGCCAAGATGGTGGGCGTGTTTGGCAATTCCACCAACGTTGACGAGGCCAACACCGAAACCAACCGCCTGATTTCGCGCGACAAGGTTTCGGCCATCGTGGGCGCCTATTCGTCGGGCGCCACCATCTCCAGCACGGTGATCGCCGAGCGCAACAAGGTGCCTTATCTGGTGCCCAATGCACTGGCTGATGAAATCACCTCGCGCGGGCTGAAGTTCGTGTTCAAGACGGTGCCGCACTTCTCGCAATTTGCCATCAATTCCGGCGAACTGGTCACCCAGCTCAGCGGCGGCCAGGCCAAAACATGCGCCTTGGTGCGCGAGAACAATTTCTTCGGCAATGTGGTGTCACGCGAGTTCAACAAACACATGGGCCACTTCAAGATCAACATCTTGAAGGACAACATCTTCCCCACCAACCCCACCACCTTCGAAGACGTGATTCTTGCGCTCAAACGCGACAACCCCGATGTCGTGTTTGCCTCGGGCGAGCCCTCGTCCATCACCCTGCTGTTCAAGCAAATGGGTGAACTCAAGTACTGGCCAAAGATGGGCTGGATAGGGCTGGGCGGCGGCTACACCAACCCCACCACCTGGGCCAACCTGGGCAAACAGGGCGACGGCGTGATCGTGGTGAATGACTGGTTCCCCGATATCAAATTGCCCGGCGCGAAAGAGACGAACGACCGTTTTAAAAAGCGTTCGGGCAACAAAGACATGCTGGGCAACAGCAACACCACTTACGCGGGTGTGCACATCCTGCGTGCGGCCATCGAAAAGGCCGCCTCGGCCGACGGCACCGCCATTCGCGACGCCCTGGCCGGGCTTGACCTGGTGATGGGCCCGCAATCCTTCATGTACGAGCGCGTGAAGTTCGACGACACCGGTTTCATGCCCCGCACCACCTTGGTGGCGGCGCAGGTCAATGGCGGGCAGTCGCGTGTCATCTGGCCCACGGCGTACCAGACCGGCAAGGCTGTGTGGCCGGTGGTGCGGTAGGGCGCCTGCTCAGTTTGATGTTTAGCCTTGCCGCCGGCCCGTGCTGGCTGCAACCCGCTTTGTGCGCAGCGAGGCCAACCCATGACCATTGAAGTCCTGCTGCAGGCGGTGTTGCTGGGCCTGTTGCAAGGCGGCATCTATGCGCTGGTGGCCTGCGGGCTGACGCTCATCTATGGCGTCATGAAGGTGGTGAACTTCGCCCACGCCGAATTCCTCACCCTGGGCATGTACCTGGCCATCACCGCCTTCAACATGGGCGCATCGCCCTATGTCATGGCAGCCTTCATCTTTGGGCTGGTGGCTGTGTTGGGCGCTTGTTTGCAGGGCCTGCTGATACGCCCGGCGCTGCAGCACCCGCAAATCAACCAGATGCTCATCACCATTGGCCTGTCGACCATGATGATTGGCACCATGCAATGGATCTGGGGGCCGAACAACCAGGTGCTCAAGCTGGCCTGGAGCGGCGAAGCGCTGCAACTGGGCGACATCCGGCTCACCTATGTGCGGCTCATTTCCTTTGCCATGGCCGCGGCCATTGCCGGCACCGCCTGGTGGTTCTTGAAGCACACGCGCATCGGCATGGCCATGCGCGCCGCCTCACAAAACCCGCAGGCCGCCCGGCTGATGGGCATTGATGTGGCGCGCATCAATCTCGTGACATTCGGCGTGGGCACCGGGCTGGCCGCGCTGGCCGGCGCGTTGATCGCGCCGGCGTTCTTTGCCAACCCCACCTTCGGCACCGATTACTTCATCTTGCCGGCGTTTGTGATTGTGGTGCTGGGCACCATGGGCAACTTTGCCGGTGCCCTGATTGGTGGCTTGATCATTGGCGTGGCCGAAGGTCTGGGCGGCCTGTTGCTGGGCCCGGCACTGCGCCCGCTGGTAAGCCTGCTGCTGTTTGTGGTGGTGCTGCTGTTCATGCCCAAGGGGCTGTTCAAGGGGCGGGTCACGTGAAGCGCCTGAAACCCCTGCTACACATACACCGCGCGGCGCACACATGAACAGGTTCATGTCTGATTGGGCCAATTGGCAACTGGCCGTGGCCCTGGCTTTTGTGCTGCTGTGCGCGCTGGGCGGCAGTTGGCTGCAATCAGACTATCTGCTGCAAGTGATGGTGCTGGCCGCCGTGTTTGCCGCCATGGGCACGGCCTGGGCCATTGCCGGTGGGCTGTCTGGCTTACTGCTTCTCGGCTACATCAGTTTCTTCGGCGTCGGCGCGTATCTTGATGGCCTGTTGTTCACCAAGTTTGGCGTCAACCCCTGGGCCTGCCTGGTGCTGGCCTTTTTTGCGGCGGCGGGCCTGGCCTGGGTGGTGTCGCGCGTGACGCTGCGCTTTGGCTTGGGTGAAGACTACTTCGCCATGTTCACCGTGGCCTTGTCGCAGGTGCTGAAGTACATCTTGCTGAATTGGGACTATGCCGGCGGCGCCACCGGCATTTACCTCACGGTGGTTGAGAACAACGCCGCCACGCTGAGCTTCGTGGACCGCAAGCCCTATCTGTACATCGCCCTGGCGCTGCTGGTGTTGGTGATCGTGGTGAACTGGGCGATTCAAAAATCACGCATGGGCTACTACCTGGCGGCGGTGCGTGAGAACGACCAAGCCGCCGAGGCGCTGGGCATTGACGGCAGCAAGGTCAAGACGCAGGCCATGATGATCAGCGGCGGCCTGGCCGGCAGCCTGGGCGCGTTTTATACGCAGTTCGCCACCTTCATCGACCCCAAGCAGGTGTTCAACCTGGCCACCAACTTCGAGATGCTGCTCGGCCCCGTGCTGGGCGGGCGCTTGAGCATCATCGGCCCGGTGTTCGGCGCCTCGTTCTTGAAGCCCATGCAAGATTTTTTGCGCGGCTGGCTCGGCGGCGAGGCCGACGCGCTGTACCTCATCCTGTATGGCGCGGTGCTGGCCATCGGCATCCTGCTTTTGCCCAAAGGCGCGGCAAGTTATGTCGAACGTTGGCACCGGCGGCATTACGACACCAGCGAGACCCGGGAAAGGGGCCAGCCATGACGGCACTGCTGCGGGTGCAGGGCCTGACCAAACGATTCGGCGGCCTCACCGCGGTAGACAACGTGAGCTTTGACGTGCCGGCCGGGCGCATCGTGGGGGTGATTGGCCCCAACGGTTCGGGCAAGACCACGCTGTTCGCCAACGTGTCGGGCTTTCAAACGCCACAGGCCGGCCAGGTTTGGTTCGAAGGCCGCAACGTCACCGGCCTCAAACCTTCAGCGCTGTGTGCGCTGGGCATTGCACGCACCTTTCAAATCGTGCAGCCCTTTGCCGGCCTGAGTGTGTTTGACAACATCGTCACCGGCGCCCTGCGCGGCGGCCGAACGCCGCTGGCGCAGGCCAAGGCCACGGCCGCCGAAGTGATGGCGCTGTGCGGCCTGGCGCCCGTGGCCCGGCAGTTGGCCGGTGCCTTGCCCATTGCCGGTCGCAAACGCCTGGAAGTGGCCCGCGCCGTGGCCACCCAACCCAAGCTGTTGTTGCTTGATGAAGTCATGGCCGGCCTGCGGCCCACTGAGGTGGATGAAGCCATCACCCTGGTGCGGCAAATTCGCGCGAGCGGGGTCACGGTGATTTTGGTTGAGCACCTGATGCGCGCGGTGATGGCGCTGAGCGAAGAGCTGCTGGTGCTGCAACAAGGCAAGCTCATCGCGCGCGGCGATGCGCGCGAAGTGGTGATGCGCCCTGAAGTCGTCAGCGCGTACTTCGGTGTCGCCAAAGAAGCCACTTCAGGCGATGCAGGCGGCACGGTAACGGGCCAAGGCGCGAGCCATGCTTGAACTGCGCGGTGTACAGGCCGGTTATGACGCACTCAATGTGCTGTGGGGCGTTGACATGCACATTCGCGCCGGCGAACTGGTGGCGGTCATTGGGCCCAATGGCGCCGGCAAATCCACCCTCATCAACACCATTTCGGGCCTGGTTGCCACCACCGGCGGCAGCATTCAGTTTGCCGGCCAGGCGGTGGCGGCCAGCGCGGAGGCGCGGGTGCGCGCCGGCATCATCCAAAGCCCCGAGGGCCGCAAACTCTTCCCCGAAATGACGGTGGAGGAAAACCTGCTGATGGGTGCCTACACCCGGCGCGACCGCCAGGCCGTGGCCGGCAGCGTGGCGGAAGTGTTTGCGCTCTTTCCCATCCTGCAAGAACGGCGCCGGCAGATTGCCAACACCTTATCGGGCGGCCAACAGCAAATGGTGGCCATCGGCCGTGCGCTGATGGCCAAACCCAAGCTGTTGATGCTGGACGAGCCCTCGCTGGGCCTGGCGCCGATTGTGGTGAACGAGGTGTTTGCACTGCTGCAGCGCATTCATGCCGCCGGCATGACGATTCTGTTGGTCGAGCAAAACGTCCATCAAACCCTGGAGATTGCCGACCGCGCCTATGTGCTTGAAAACGGACGCATCGCGCTGCAGGGCACGGGCGCCGAGGTGCTGCACAACCCGCACATGAAGACGGCCTACCTCGGGCACTGATACCGGCTTGGGGGAAGGGTGCGGTCAGGAGAGATGGGAGCCTGGCCCTGACCACGCAAGACACCGACCTGCCCCCCTGGCCCCCGACCCTGCGGCATCACCCGACCAACGGATTGCGGGTCTTCAGTGCCGGGAATCGGGAGAAGTCGCGATCGGCCGACCACAGCTCGGCCACGCCGTGTGAAAGGCAGATGGCAGCAATGCGCGCGTCGTGAATCGCTGCACCGCGAGCCCGGCCCGCCAGCGCCATCGGCTCAAGGTACGCCAGATAGTCGTCCGCTTCGGCGATGAACGCGAGGTTTGCAAGTGCGGCCAATGCGCGCAGCTGAGCGAACGCCGTCTCGGCCGGGGTCGCGGTCTTGTAGATGCGCGGATGCGTCACGACGGCGAAGAATTCATGCGCGCATGGCCAAGGAATGGCCCATGCCCCCGCCCCGGTGGCCAGTGATTCGAGCGCTGCGCGGGCGCGGTCGTGGAAGGGCGAGTCCGCGCGGTGCGCGTACACCAGGATGTTGGTGTCAACCGCGATCACGGTAGATCGCGTCGCGGATCTTCTCCCACCGGGCATCGGCAAACTCAGGCGACAAACCGTCACCCCGAAAAGGTTTGACGGTGAACGGCCCGGCGCGCTTGCGCGAGCGCGCACGAAGCGCCAGGCGCAGGCCCTCCTCGATCAGCGCCTTGAGTGTGGAGTTCTCGCGCCGCGCGATCGCCTTGCTGCGCTCGAGCAGATCGTCGGGCAGTTCGATGGTGGTCTTCATATGGGTCACCCATACCTGTGATACGGCTGGTATGGTAGGTGAGTGCAAGCAGGTGATCAAGCTTGGTGTCGGGAGTTGGGCGTATTCATCCTCGGCGCCCTGCGCCCAAGTCTGCCCCGCCATGACTGGTGCGCAAGGCCGTCGAACCTCAAAAGGGAAGCGTCCAATTTCGGTCATGCATACGGTCATGCACGTCGCTCGACTACTGGATCAGCTCGTCAGCGGCCAGCAACAGCACCTTCGGCATCGTGATGCCGAGTGCCGCGGCTGTCTTCAGGTTGATGACGAACTCGAACCGGGTCGGCTGCTCGATGGGCATCTCAGCCGGCTTGGCGCCTTTGAGGATCTTGTCGACATACGTCGCCGCACGACGATTGACCTCGCTGATGTTCACCCCGTACGACATCAACCCACCGGAGTCGGCAAACTGCCGTGCCGCGTAGACGGCCGGCAGGCGCTCGCGCGCGGCGAACGCGATGATGCGATCTCGGTTGCCGATGTTCACCGACGTGGCGGCACACCATATCGCGTCGGGCCGATTGCGTGAGAGATCCACCAAGGCCGCGTCGAGGTCTTCGGAACGGTCGGCCACAACGGCCGAAAGCACGAGGCCGAGCGCACGAGCTGCGGCGAGGGTTTCCGGCCTCAAGAGCGCTTGCCCGGGGGTCCCGCGGCTGCGGAGGTATGCAACGCGCTTGACCGCCGGCGCGGTGCGCTTCAGCAGTTCCAGCCGCTTGCCCAGGATGCCCGGCCCCGCGTCAAACATCAGCCCGGTGACGTTGCCACCGGGTCGCGCCATGCTGCTGGCCAGACCCAGCGCCACCGGGTCGGGGCCAACGGAAATGATCGGGATGGTGTCGGTGGCCTGCCGGGCAGCGCGCGGCGCGTCCGAGCCGGAGGTGATGATCAGGTCGACCTACTTCGCCATCAGCGCCGCGGCAAGCTCAGGCAGGCGATCCACCCGGCTCTCGCTGTACGCAGTCTCCATGCGGAACGTCTTGCCTTCCTCCCAACCCAGCTCGCGCATGCCCGCGTAAAACCCATTCTTGGCCCGTTCATCGGGTGGCGGCCTGGTGCCAACGTTGAGAACCCCTACCACCGCCAATTTCTGCTGCGCCTGAAGGCGCGGTGCCATGGGAAGTGCTGCCAGCGCCCAGCATCGAAACCAGGCGCGTCGATGGATCATTGAATCACCTCATCAGCGGCCAGCAGCACCGCCTTCGGGATCGTGATGCCGAGTGCTGCAGCTGTCTTCAGGTTGATGACGAACTCGAACCGGGTTGGCTGCTCGATGGGCATCTCAGCCGGCTTGGCGCCTTTGAGGATCTTGTCGACGTACTGTGCCGCACGGCGCTCGGTCTCGGCGAAATTGGTTCCGTACGACATCAGCCCCCCGGAATCCACGAACAGTCGCAGCCCGAAGAGGGTGGGCAGTCGCGCACGTGCGGCGAACGCGATGATGCGATCTCGGTTGCCGATGATCACCGGCGTGTCGGCGCACCAGATCGCGTCGGGCCGTGTTGCCGACGTGGTGCGCGACATGGCCACAAAGGCGGCGTCGAGGTCTTCGGGGCTGTCGACCTCCAGCACCGAGAGCACCAGGCCGAGCGCGCGCGCCGCTTCACCCGTTTGCGCTGACCAGGGCGGTTGCCCCGGGGTTATGCGTCGACGGATTAACGTGATGCGTTTGGCGGCAGGCACCGCGCGCTTCAGAAATTCCAGCCGCTTGCCCGATACCGCCGGCCCGGCATCGAACGTCAACCCCGTGACGTTGCCGCCGGGCCGCGCCAGGCTCTGCGCAAGGCCCATCGTCACCAGGTCGGGGCCGATGGCGACGATCGGAATCGTGTCGGTGGCTTGCCTGGCGGCCAGGGCCATGGCTCCGCCACCCGTGACGATCACATCGACCGGTAGCGCGACCACCTCGCGCAGCAGCGCAGGCAGGCGCTCGGGCCGCCCCTCGGCCGAGCGATGCTCGATGATGAGGTTGCGGCCATCCACCCAGCCAAGATCGCGCAGGCCGTGAACGAAGGCGCGAGCGCCGCGATTGATTGGATCGGGGCCCACGTTCTCCGCCTGTGGCACTTCGGTGGATATGCGGGCAACGCGCGGCAGCCTGTTCGCACCCTGCGCGAGAGCAGGGCCGCGGGCGAACAGCCAAAGCAGCGCAGCACCGCGGGCCAGCGATCTGCGCTCGATCATGAGGTCACCTCATTCGGGCGCAGTCGCATCTTCGGTTTGGGCGCGTACATCGTGGGCACTTATACCTTCGACAGTTCGCTCAGCACCACTCGCACCCCCTCAAGCACGGCGGTGCTGCAAGGCGGGCAGCTGGCTGCGCACTTGCTGCAAGTGCGCGCGATCCAGTTCGGCGCAGACCGCGCCTTCCCCTTCGGGCAGGCACCCCAGCAAATCACCCCAGGGCCCCACCACCAGGCTGTGGCCCCAGGTGCGGCGGCCATTTTCGTGGCGCCCACCCTGCGCAGCGGCCACCACGTAGCACTGGTTCTCAACGGCCCGCGCGCGCAGCAACAGCTCCCAGTGCGCCTGCCCCGTGGTGTGGGTGAAGGCAGAGGGCACACACAACACATCGCAGGGCGGCAGCATGAGCGCGCGGTAATGCTCGGGAAAGCGCAGGTCGTAGCACACCGAAAGCCCCACGCGCAGCGCACCGCATTGCACGGCGACTGCTTGCGTGCCGGGTTCGAGCACCCGACCCTCGTCGTAGGCCTCGCGGCCGTTGGCGTAGGCGAACAGGTGGATCTTGTCGTAGCGCGCGGCCAGGGCGCCGTCCGGCCCGTAGACGAGGTTGGCATTGCGCAGCTTGGCCTGGCCCGCCTCACGCAGCGGCAGCGTGCCGCCCACGAGCCAGAGTTGGTGGCGCTGTGCGGTCTGCGCCAGCATGTCCTGGATCGGCCCGCTGCCCGGGCTTTCGGCGATCGCGAACTTGTCGTCATCGCTGCGGCCCATCAGGCAGAAATACTCGGGCAGGCAAACGAGCTGTGCGCCGGCGTCGGCGGCCTGGGCCACCAGCCGGGTCGCGGCCTCAAGGTTGCGGCCCACGTCGGGCGTGGAAACCATCTGCACGGCGGCAAGCTTCATGGTGTGGTGGCTTTCCTGGCCGCGCTGGCCGCGCCTGCCACGGTGGGCGGCGCCGGTGCGTCTTCGGGCAACTTGGCCCCGGGCAGGCGCTCGATGCGCTCGACCTTGGGCGCACCCCACGAGCCCGAGACATAAAACTCGCGCGTGCCGGCCAGCATGAGCGGGCGACGCAGCACCAGTTGGGCCACGAACGTGCCCAGGCCGATGATCGGGTTGACGGCGGCGTAAGCCAGCGAGGCCGCGCCGGCATTGATTTCAGGAACGATCAGCACTTGCAGCTCCTGCGTCTCGCGTTGCAGGTCGGCCGCACCGTCCAGGAACACGGTGGCTTGCACACCGCGCATGCGCAGGTTGCGCGTGCTGGCCACGCCCTTGGCCACGCTGACGTCGCCCGCGACGCTGTCGAATGCAAAGCCGGCTTCGAAGACATCGCGGAAGTCGAGCAACAAGCGCCGCGGCAGCGACTGCAAGCTCAAGATGCCCAGCAGCCGTGCCGCGCCTGGCTCGGCGTTGAGGAACTGGCCGGCGTCCAGCGCCAGCTGCATCTTCCCGGCCAGGCTGGGCAGGTCAAACTCCAGCGGCGAGCCGGCCCAACTCAACTGCCCGGTCACCTGGCCTTTGCCGCCGCGCAGCGCCTTGCCCGCACCCAGGCGTTCGGCGAAGGCGCCGCTGTCTGCCAGGTCGAGCTTGAAGTCCAACTCCATGCGCCGGCCGCCTGCCGCGTTGGCCCACTGCCCGCTGGCATTCAGCCGCGCCTCAGGCGTGATGACGTTGAGCTTGTCCAGGTGCCAGCCAGGCCCGGCGCGCGTGCTGCGGTTGACCGCCTCGATCTCGACCCGGCCGAACTTGCGCCCACGCAGCTCGAAGTCATCGACCACGATGTCCAGCGCCGGCACGCTGGCCGGGGCAGTGCTGATGAATTCCTCGACCGCGGCCACGTCGGCCGGCGGCAAAGACAGGCGCGCCAGCCGCGCCATCAGCTTGCCCGGCTGGGCAGCGTCGTGGCTTTGGCGATACTCGACATGGCCGTTCAGTTGCGTGGCGTTCACACTGCCCCGCCAGATCGTCTCGGCCGCCGAGGCCTGCTGGCTGATGCCGGCCACCACCTGCGACAGCCGGCGCGGCCCGGCCACCAACTCGGCGGCGCGCAGCGCCACGGTCTGCGGCATGTAGCCGCTGGCCCCCGCGTCACGGCCCGGCTCCGCTGCACCCAGGCGTTTGAGCGCGGCGGCCCAGTCTTCGGTGTTCAGCAACGCCAAGTTCAGGTTGGCGTGCACACCAGCCGGCGGCGTGGGCATGGTGTCGTTCACGCCGATGCCGCCGCGCAGCACGCGCGGCACAACACCGCTCACATCACGCTGGTACTGCGCCTGCAACAGGTTGCCCAGATCGAACTGCAAGACATCGCGTCCGCCAGGCTGTGGCGTGGTCTGGTAACGCAGTGGCAAAGCAGCCTCGGCGCCCTTGCCCAAGGGTGCCGGCAGATCGATCTCCATGCCAACCAGGTTGCTGGTGACGGCAACGTCCGCCAGCCCCTTGGCCACGACCAGGTTGAGCCGATAGGCCGCCGTGCCGCGCAGCACGGCGGCGGCGCGCGCCAGGTCGGGCAACTCGGCGCTGCGGCGCAGGCCTTCAGCGCTGGCCTGGCCCTGGGCACTGAAGCGCAGGCTGCCGTCACTCTGGCTGGCGCCTTCCAGGGCCAACTCACCACCCATGGCGCGCGCATGAGCCCCGACGATGGCGAAGCCGCGTTCGCTGAAGTCGACGCGACCGCGGGCCTGCGCCAGCAGCGGCAAGTCGGGGCGCCAGCGCACGTCGTTGCCGGCCAGGGTGACGCTGCCGCGAACACCGGTGTGGCCCGGGTCGGCCAGCGGTATGGTCAAGGCCAGGCGCAGATCGGCCGCGCCGTTGACAGCCATCGGCTTGAGCGCCTGGCCCAGCCAGTTGCCGATGGGCGTGACATCGATGAAGCGCAAGATATCGCTCGCCGTGCCGTGACCCTGGCCTTCGAGCTTGAGCATGGGCTGCTTGGCCAGGTTCGCGATGCCGCCTTGCACATCTTTGAAATCGACGCCGCCCAGGCGCGCTTGCACGCCGCGCAGTTGCAGGTTCAGGTGGTCGATCTCGATCTCGCCGCTGACGCGGCTCAGCGCCGGCCAGGGCGATGTCCAGCCCGGTTCGCTGGGCAGGTAGGCGAAGCTCAGATCCTGCGCCTGGGCGGTGATCTTGAAGTCGCCATCAGCGGCCTTGTGGAAGGGGAACTCCCACAGGTCGCCCCGCACCTTGATGTCGGCGCTGCTCACCGTGCCGCCCAGCACCGCGCGGCGCACGTAGTCGCGCACCGGCGCCGGTATGCCCAGCGGCAGGTAATGCGCCAGGCGCGTGGCATTGCCCTGGGTCAGGCGTGCGCTCAGGTCGAGCTGGCCAGGGAAGCGCCCGCCCTTGGCAAAACCGCTGCCCGGCCCGGTGCGCCAGGTGGCACTGAGCTCGCCTTGCGCGTCGGCATTGGCAAATCGCGCATCCTGCACTTTCAGCTCGATGACCGGCGGCGCGGCCGGGTCGGCCGCGGCCACGACGCGCCAATTCAGCAGCGCGGCCAGGCGCTGCAGCGGCAGCACCGGGGCTTCAAGCACACCGGGGAAGATCAAGGCGCCATCGCTCATGGCCAGACGCGCCTCGCCGCCGCGTTCGTTGGCGCTGAGGTCGACGTCGGCATTGCGAAAGCCCGGCCGCCCCACCGGCGGCGCCTGGCCTGGCGCGGGCGGCGCTTCGGCCTTGGCCGCGGCCACGCTCACGCCGCTCAAGCGCGAGCGCAACTGATACGTCTGCGGCGCGTCAAGCGGCCCCTGCCAGCTCAGCGCCAGCGCCTGCACCACGCCCTGCGGTGCCATGGCACCCAGCAGGCGGCGCACGGGGTCGCCCAGCGGCAACTTGGCCGCGGTGCGCGCCATCACCGCCAGGTCAAGCCGGTCGGCGCTGAAGCTGCCGCTGGTGAGCGGGTGCACGTTGGGGTCCATGCTGCCAAGGTCTTGCTTTTGCTTCCAACTGGCTTGCAGTTGGCCGGCCGGCCACACCAGGCCGTCACCGGTGGTGAAACCAAAGCGGCGCGCGCTCATGTTCACACCTTGCAAGTCGCGCTTGATCTCGATGCGGCCTTGCACCTGCGCAAAGGCCAGGGGTTCGAGGTTGCGGGCCAGGCGCAACGTCACCGCGCGCAGCGCCACGTCCAGCACCACTTCGCGCGGCAGACCCTGCACCAGCTCGACCCAGGCGCGCACGGCACCATCGCCCTCGCGCAGTTCGAACGGCAGCTCGACATGGCGGCGCAGCTCGGCCACATCAGCGCGCGGCAGCTCAACGTACAGGCTGCCGCTCCAGCGCTTGAAGTCAGCGCTGCGCGCCAGCATCGGCTGGCTGAACTGGCCGCGCAGGCTGAAGCGCTCGCCCCATTGCGGCGGCGGCGTGGCGTCGAGCCGCAACTCGTGCTTGCGAAATGAATTGCGCAGCACCAGATCCACCTCGCGCAATTGCAAGGGCGGCGCGCCGCGTTGTTCATCCGTCCAGCGCAGGCTGCCACCACGGATGACGAATTCGTCCTGCTCGAAAAACCAGTCCAGCGCGCTGCTGTGGGCGCCGGCGCCGGGCCGGCTCATGTCCAGCCCGCCCACGAACAAGTGACCCGCCGCGTCGCGCCGCACGTCAAGCTGCGCGCCTTCGATGTGCATCTGCGCAAAGCGCAACTCCAGCGCCAGCAAGGACTTGATCGACAGCGCCGTGGCGACTTGGCCCAGCACCAGCGCGTCGCGGCCGGTGGCGTCAAGCAAGCGCACATTGCGCAGTGTCAGCGCGGGCACCCAACTGCTGGACTGGACGCTGATCTGGCCAATGCGCACCGGCACCCCCAGGGTCCGGCTGGCCTGCGTCTGCACCTGCTCACGCCAGTCGTCGATGTGCGGCAGAATGAACCAATGAAGGGTCAGCCACGCCAGCAGCAACAAGCTCCAGGCGCCCAATACGGCCCACAACGATATGCGCCACAGCAGGCGCAAACCCGCCCAGTGATGGCGCGGCTTCACGGTGGATGCAGGAGCGAGGGGTGAGGACATTGCGCAGCGTCGGTCAGCCTAGCACAGCGACTGTCTGACGCCAGGCCATGGTCAACGCAACACCTGGCCTGCCTGACGCCGCGCCAGGCAACTCATTTCCCGGTGCGCAGCACAGCCGTTTCGTGCAGCGCGTGCGGCGGCGTTATGGCGCCGAATTGCCTATGTTGCCCAGCGGCGTGCCGGCGGATGCAGGCATCTGCGATCTGGTGGCGCGGCTGCAAACCCAAGGCCGCGATTTGCCCGGCGCCCTGCGCGTGGCGCGGCACCTGGTGCTTGAACGCCTGGCCTGCCTGGATGTGGAGCACGCCGCGCCGTTGCACGACGTGACGAGCACGATGACGGCGCTGGCCGAAGCCACGCTCGAACTCGCCCTGATGCAGGCACGCAGCGATGCCGATGCACGCTACGGCGCACCGCGCGACGCCGCCGGGCAAGAGATCGACTTCTGGATCGTCGGCATGGGCAAGCTCGGCGCGCGCGAGCTGAACGTCTCGTCGGACATCGACCTGGTCTACGTCTACGAAGACGATGGCCAAACGCCGGGCGCTGCATCCGCCGGCGTGAGCGCGCACGAGTACTTTGCTTTCGTGGCCAAACGCCTGTACGCGCTGATCGGCGAAAGCACCGATGACGGCATCGTCTTTCGGGTTGACCTCGCTTTGCGCCCCAACGGCAACTCAGGCCCGCCGGTGGTGAGCCTGCCCATGCTGGAGGAATACTTCCTGGTGCAGGGCCGCGAGTGGGAACGCTTCGCCTGGCTCAAGAGTCGCGTGGTGGCGCCACGCGCCAGCATCAAAGCGGGCCGGCCACTGGCGCTGCGTGCGTTGGTGAACGCCTTCGTCTACCGGCGCTACCTGGATTACGGCGTGTTCGAAGGCCTGCGCCGCTTGCACCGCCTGATCCGCGAAGAAGCGCAGCGCCGTGCGGCGGGACGGCCCGAACGCGCCAACGATGTGAAGCTGTCGCGCGGAGGCATTCGCGAAATCGAGTTCATCGTTCAGTTGCTGCTGGTGGCGCGCGGCGGGCAATTCCCCGAAATCCGCACCCGTTCCACGCTGAAGAGCCTGCAAAAGCTGGTCGCCCATGGCTTGATGAGCCCGGCCACGGCGGAACAACTGGCCCAGGCCTACACCTTCTTGCGCCGGGTGGAGCACCGCATCCAGTACCTGGACGACCAACAGACCCACCAATTGCCCACCGCAGACGCCGACCTGGCCTGGATTGCCCACAGCCTGGGCCTGCCGCGGCGCGGCGACACCTGCGAACTGCTCGACCAGCTCGGCCAGATGCGTGAATTCGTGGCCGGCGAGTTCGACGCCTTGCTGCACGACGGCCGGGCGCCACCGCCGGCCAACGGGCGTACCGGCTGCGCGGGCTGTGCACCAGCGCCGCTGGGCATCGACAGCGAAGCCTTGCTCGAACAACTGCCCGCCGGCCTGGCCGAGCGCGTGCGCGCCTGGGCCGCCAGCGCGCGTGTGGCCCGCCTGCGCGACGACACCAAGCTGCGCCTGGGCCACCTGGTGCAGCGCACCGCGGCGCACCTGGAGGCGGGCCGCTGCACGGCGGCTGCGGCGCTGCGCTTTGTGGACTGGCTGGAGCCGCTGCTGCAACGCGAAAGCTACCTGGCGCTGCTGGCCGAACGCCAGCCGCTGCAAGAGCGGCTGTTGCGCGTGCTGGGCACGGCGCGCTGGCCGATGCAGTACCTGATGCGCCACCCTGGCGTGGTGGATGAACTGGCCGACGAGCGCTTGCGCCATGGCCGCTTCGACCGCGCACTGTTCATGGCTGAACTGCATGAACGCCATGCCGCCTGGGAACGTGGCGGCCTGGCCGATGAAGAAGCGCTGCTCGACACGCTGCGCCACGCCCACCACGCCGAAGTCTTCCGCACCCTGGTGCGCGACGTGGAAGGCGAACTCAGCGTGGAACAGGTGGCCGACGATCTGTCGGCCCTGGCCGACGCCGTGCTCGACACCGCACTGCCCTGGGCCTGGGCACGGCTGAAGCAGCGCCACCGCGACGCACCGCGCTTTGCCGTCATCGCCTACGGCAAGCTGGGCGGCAAGGAGCTCGGCTATGGCAGTGACCTGGACGTGGTGTTTCTGTATGACGACGCCGACGAGAGCGATGCCGACCGCGCGCAGGAGGTGTATGCCGCCTATGTGCGCAAGCTCATCACCTGGCTGACGTTGCGCACCGGCGCGGGCGAGTTGTTCGACATCGACACCGCGCTGCGGCCCAACGGCGGCTCTGGCTTGCTGGTGACCTCGATCGCAGCCTTCGAGCGCTACCAAAAGGGCCGAGGCAGCAACACCGCCTGGACCTGGGAACACCAGGCGCTGACACGGGCGCGCTTTTGCGCCGGCACGCCGGCGCTGGCGGCGCCTTTCGATGCCGTGCGCCAGGGTGTTCTCAGCGCCGCGCGCGACCACGCCGCCTTGCGCTCCGAGGTGCAGCACATGCGCGAGCGGGTGCGCGGCGCGCACCGGGTGGTGGCCGACATGTTTGATGTGAAGCACAGTGCCGGGGGCATGATGGACGTGGAGTTCGCCGTGCAGTGGCTGGTGCTGGCGCATTCGGCGCAACACCCTGTGCTGCTGCACAACGCCGGCAACATCGCCTTGTTGCAGCGGGCCGAGCAGGCAGGGTTGCTGCCGCCGGGCGTGGGCCAGGCGGCGGCCGATGCCTACCGCGAGCTGCGCCGCGCCCAACACCTGGCCCGTCTGGACGCCCAGCCCACACAGGGGCCAGTGGGTGCTTTGGCGAGCGCGCGCGACGCCGTGCTCGCACTGTGGCACTCAGTCTTCGGGTGAGGCTGCGGCGCCCGGGGCACGCCTGGGTGGCCCTGTGCCTGCTGGCGGCCGCGCTGGCTAGCCTGGCCTATCCGCTGCAAAGAGATGTTTTGGATTGGCAACCCGGCCTGGCCGCGGCCCAACCGTGGCGCTGGTGGAGCGCCGCCCTCACTCACCTGAGTGCCTTGCACCTGGGCGCCAACCTGGCCGGCACCGCGCTGGTGGCGGCACTGGGCTGGGTGGGGCAACTGTCTTGGCGCAGCACCTTGGCCTGGGCGCTGGCCTGGCCGCTGACCCACCTGGCCCTGCTGCTGCGGCCCGAGTTGACGCACTACGGCGGCTTGTCGGGCGTGTTGCATGCCGGCGTGGCGGTGGCCGCGTTGACGCTGTGCGTCGAACACGCCGGGCGCACGCGCTGGGTCGCGCTGGCCGTGCTGGCCGGCCTGCTGGCCAAGGTGGCGAGCGAAGCACCCTGGGGCCCAGTGCTGCGCCATGCGCCGGGCTGGGACATCGCCATCGCCCCGCTGGCGCACGCCACTGGTACAGCGGCCGGGCTGTTGTGCGCCGCGGTCATGCTGGGCTTGTCGCGCGGGCGTCAAGCTGCTGGCGCACGGCGCGCCTAGACTTGCCGTTTTGATCACACCAGGAGACTCATCATGATCACGCTGTGCGGCTTCGCGTTTTCAAACTACTACAACAAGGTCAAGCTGGTACTGCTTGAAAAAGGCATGCCCTTCACCGAAGAGCTGGTGATGACCAAGCGCACCGACGAGCCGGTGCTGTCGGCGTCGCCACTGGCCAAGATTCCCTTCATCCGTACCGCGCAGGGCAACCTGTGCGAAAGCGAAGTGATCGTCGAATACCTCGAAGCCCTGCAACCTGAGCCGCGCCTGTTGCCCGCCGACCCGTTCGCCGCGGCCAAGGTGCGCGAGCTGGTGGTCTTCATGGAACTTCACCTCGAATTGGTGGCACGCGAGCTGTATTCGCAAGCCTTTTTCGGCGGTACGGTGAGCGACGAAACCAGGGCCCGCGTGGACGCTGCGCTGCGCAAGAACATCGCTGGCTTCAAACGCCTGGCGCGCTTCTCGCCCTACGTGGCCGGCGCCACCTTCACCATTGCTGACTGCGCTGCCTACGCCTGCCTGCCCGGCGTGGGCCGCGCCACACAGGCGGTGCTGGGCGAAGACCTGCTGGCTGCGGCCGGGGTGGACTGGAAGGGCTACATGAAGATGCTTGGCGATCGCGCCAGCGTGGCGCGGGTCTCGGCCGACCGCGATGTGGCGATGAAGCAGATGGCCGAAGCCCAGGCCGCAGCCCAGGCCGCAGCGAAGGCCTGATCAGGCCGGCCGCGGCGCCGCGTTGGCCAGCAGCGCGGCAGCCATTTCCTTGCGGTAGCGGTTCAGCTCCTGAACGCTGGCAAAGCTGCGCTCCAGCAGCAGGCTCAGGTTGTGCAGGATGCGCTCGACGACCTTGCCTTCCCAGGCGGCATCGAACTTGATTTGCTGATCCAGCCAATGCTCCAGCCACTGCGGGTTGGGCAGGCGGCTTTGCACGGTGTCGCGCGGGAACAGGCTCTGGTTAACATGCAGATTGGTGGGATGCAGGGCCTGCGCCGTGCGCCGCGCACTGGCCATCAGCACGCCGACTTTCGAAAACGCCGCGCGCGCTTCGTCGCCACACTTTTGCAGCGCGCGCTTCATGTAGCGCAGGTACGCGCCACCGTGGCGGGCCTCGTCTTTGGCCAGGGTTTCGTAGATGTGGCGGATCACCGGCTCGGTGTGCCATTCGGCGGCGCAGCGGTACCAGTGGTTCAGCCGGATCTCGCCGCAGAAGTGCAGCATCAGCGTCTCCAGCGCCGGGGCGGCGTCGAATTCGAAGCGCACTTCATGCAGCTCGGCTTCGGTGGGCACGAGCTCGGGGCGGAAGCGGCGCAGGTACTCCATCAGCACCAGCGAATGCTTTTGCTCTTCGAAGAACCACACGCTCATGAAGGCGGAAAAGTCACTGTCGCCGCGGTTGTCGCGCAGGAACATTTCGGTGGCCGGCAGGGCTGACCATTCGGTGATGGCGTTCATCTTGATGGTCAGCGCCTGCTCGTCGGTCAGTTGCGCGGCGTCAAAGCGGGCCCAGGGAATGTCGCTGTCCATGTTCCAGCGCACGGCCTCAAGTTGGCGAAACAGTTCGGGGTAGAGCATTTGAGTTGATCCTTGCCGGCCCGGTGCTCGGGCCAAGGCATGTTAGCGAAGCCAGCCTTTGCGCCGGAAATACAGGAATGGTGCGGCCACCGAGGCCAGCATCAGCGCCAGCGCAAAGGGGTAGCCCAGCCGCCATTCGATCTCGGGCATGGCGCGGAAGTTCATGCCGTAAATGCTGGCAATCAGCGTGGGCGGCAGCAGCGCCACACTGGCCACCGAGAAGATCTTGATGACCTTGTTCTGGTTGATGTTGATGAAGCCCACCGTGGCATTCATCAGAAAGTTAATTTTGTCGAACAGGAACGTGGTGTGGCTGTCCAGCGAATCGATGTCGCGCAGGATCTGCCGCGCCTCTTCGAACTGCTCGGCGCTGAGCATGCGGCTGCGCATCATGAAACTGATGGCGCGGCGCGTGTCCATCACGTTGCGGCGAATGCGCCCGTTCAGGTCTTCTTCCTTGGCAATGGCCGACAAGGCTTCACCCGCAGCGGTGTCGTCGATACCCTGCTTCAGCACCGCGGCACTCACTGCTTCCAGCGCGTCGTAGATGCCTTCCAGCGCATCGGCGGAGTATTCGGCGTCGGCGTCATACAGCTTGAGCAGCACGTCCTTGGCGTCTTCAATCAAGGCCGGGGTGCGCCGCGCGCGCAGGCGCAACAAGCGGAACACAGGCAAGTCTTCGGCATGCACCGAAAACAGCACGCCGCGGTGCAGGATGAAGGCCACGCGCACGTTGCGCGGGGTCACGTCGTCGTCGATGAGAAAGTCGGAGCGGATGTGCAACTCGCCGTTGTCTTCTTCATAGAAGCGGGCCGACTCCTCCAGGTCGTCGTCCACCGCATCGCTGGGAATCACCAGGCCATAGCGGCGTTCGACCCAGGCCTTGTCTTGCGCGGTGGGGGCTTCCAGGTCAACCCAGACCGGAGCGCGCGTGATCGCACTGTCATCAGGCTCGTCTTCGGCCACGGCGCGCCCGGACAGGCGCCCGTTTTCCAGCGTGAATACGTTCAGCATGCAACTCTCCGGCGCGCGGGGCACGCACGCTGGCAGCGCGCATGCCGGGTCGGTGTACGGGGTAGGTGTTCGGCAATGCACCGCCCACACCACGCCTGGTTGGCGGCACCTGGCTCAGGCGCGCCGGCAACGAGCGTGGACGGTCACCGAGGGTGACTCTGATCCAAGCAAGCCTCTTTCGAAAAAGCGACGGGCGATTATTGCCCACGCTGCGGCCCGGCCCATGCTGGACAGCCGGGGGCACGGTTACACCACAGTTCGGGTTTGGATTGATACCCGAGGTTGCACAGGCCCCTACGATGCGGCCACGCTGCCTACCCGGGCGGCGCGCAGAAACCCACAGCAGGAGACATCTCATGGGCAGCATCATCGGAACCATCATCTTGGGCCTCGTTGTCGGCGCCTTGGCGCGCTTCGCCTTGCCCGGCGAACAGAAGATGGGCTGGATCCTGACTTGCGTGCTGGGCATCGCCGGCTCGGTGGGTGCCGGCTTCGTCGGCCAGGCCCTGGGTTGGTACAAGGCCGGCGAAGCGGCCGGGTGGATCGCCTCGGTGGTGGTGGCCGCGGCGCTGCTGTTCGTGGTGCAGAAGATGCGCAACAGCAGCGCCAGTGAAACCACCAGCACCTGAGCAGCGACTCTGAGGCCGTGCCCGACAATCGGGCATGGCCAAAGACCGCGTCGTTTTCACGTGCAGCGAATGCGGCGGTACCAGCCCGAAGTGGCTGGGCCAGTGCCCGCACTGCACCGCCTGGAACACGCTGAGCGAAGGCGTGGTCGCCAGTGAAGGCAAGCACCGCTTTCAGGCCCTGGCTGCTGCGCAAGCCGTGGCCACGCTGGCTGATATTGCGGTGGCCGACGCGCCGCGCACGCCCACCGGGCTTGACGAACTGGACCGCGCCCTGGGTGGCGGCATCGTGCCCGGTGGCGTGGTGCTGATCGGTGGCGACCCGGGCATCGGCAAGAGCACCTTGTTGCTGCAAGCCGCCGACAGCCTGGCCCGGCACTTGAAGGTGCTGTACATCACCGGCGAGGAAAGCGGCGCACAAGTGGCACTGCGTGCCCAGCGCCTGGGCCTGAGCGGCAAGCAGGTGCGCGTGCTGGCCGAAATCAACCTCGAAAAAATCCAGCGCACCTTGCAGGCCGAACAGCCGGCATTTTGCGTGATCGACTCAATTCAAACGTTGTACAGCGAGCAGCTCACCTCGGCGCCGGGCTCGGTGGCGCAGGTGCGCGAATGCGCCGCGCAGCTCACCCGCACGGCCAAGGCCAGCGGCACGGCGATGGTGCTGGTGGGCCATGTCACGAAGGACGGCACGCTGGCCGGCCCGCGCGTGCTGGAGCACATCGTCGACACCGTGCTTTACTTCGAGGGCGAAACCCATTCGGCGTTTCGCCTGGTGCGTGCCATCAAGAACCGCTTCGGTGCCATCAACGAGATCGGCGTGTTTGCCATGACCGAGCGCGGCCTCAAGGGTGTGGCCAACCCGAGCGCGATCTTTCTTTCCACCCACAGCCAGCCGGTGCCAGGCACGTGCGTGCTGGTCACGCTTGAAGGCACGCGCCCGCTGCTGGTGGAGGTGCAGGCCCTGGTGGACAACGGCGGGCCCAACCCGCGGCGCCTGAGCGTGGGCCTGGAGCGCGACCGCCTGGCCATGCTGCTGGCCGTGCTGCACCGCCACGCCGGGGTGTCGTGCATGGATCAGGACGTGTTCGTCAACGCCGTGGGCGGCGTGCGCATCACCGAGCCGGCGGCTGATTTGGCGGTGATGCTGGCCATTCAGGGGTCGCTGCGCGGCAAGGCGCTGCCGCAAGGTTTTTTTGCTTTTGGCGAGGTCGGCCTGGCCGGCGAGATCCGCCCTGCCCCGCGCGGGCAAGAACGCCTGAAGGAAGCCGCCAAATTGGGTTTCAGCCATGCCGTGGTGCCCAAGGCGAACGCGCCACGCAAGCCCATTGAGGGGCTGACGCTGCATGTGGTGGACCGGGTTGAAGACGCGATGGCGGCGGTGCGTGAGCTGCACTGAGCGCCCGCCCGCTGCGCTAA
>JAYUQE010000190.1:0-4504 GCA_043756905.1 Burkholderiales bacterium
CGTGCGCTGCCCGCGCCGCACGCCACGCCGCTGGCGCTGCGCGACCCGGCCACCTTGTGGCGGGTGGGCTTTGGCTTGAGCGTGCTGCTCAACGCACTGCTGGTGTTCTGGCTGTTGTTCTTGCCGCGCTAGCTTTTGAATCCATCAGGTTTGAATCAAGTCGCGCCCGCCCACCCTTGCTGGCCCAGGTGCGCGTCCAGCGAATCTGCATCAAGCGCATCACGCCCAGCATCAGCACGGCCAGCAGGCCAAACAGCACAAAACCCCAGGCATAGGTGCCGAAGACCTGCTTCGACCAGCCCATCGCATTGGGCACCAAGCCACCGCCCAGGGCGCCCACTTCGCCGATCATCGAACCCGCCACCGCCGTGGTGGTGGGCCAGCGCAGCGGCACCAGTTGGAACAGCGCGCCATTGCCCGCGCCCAGGGCGGCAAAGCACAGCATCAGCAGCAGCGTGGTGCCCACCAGCGAGCCGGTGGCAAAGCCCACCGTGCACAGGCAAACGGCCACCACCACAAGCACCACGGTGAGCGTGTTCACGCCGCCCCAGCGGTCTGAGATCCAGCCGCCGGCCACGCGCACTGCCGCGGCCATGAAGGCGGCCAGCATGGTGAGCTGGCCGGCGGCCACCTTGCTCACATGGAACTGGTCGAAGTAATAGGTGGGCAGGAAGGTGGTGAGGCCAATGAAGCCGCCGAAGGTGACGCCGTAGATCAGGCTGAAGGCCCAGCCGTCTTTCTCGAACAGGCAGGCCGTGTGCTCGCGCAGCTTGGCGTGCGCATCCACATCGGGCGGCTCCTTGGCCAGCAGCACCATCACCGCCATCGGCAACAGCATGGCCACGGCCGCCACGCCATACACCGCCTGCCAGCCCAGCCACTGCGCCAGCGGCGGGGCGATGAGCACGCTCACCGCCGTGCCCACGTTGCCGGCCCCCACCAGCCCCATGGCCAGGCCCTTGTGCTGCGGCGGGAACCAGCCCGAACCGAGTGACAAGGCCACGCCAAAGCTGGCCCCGGCAATGCCCAGCAGCACGCCCATGGCCAACAGGTCGTTGAAGCTGTGCACGAAGAAGAAGCCGAACAGCAGCGCGAGGACGATCAAGCCCATTTCCACCAGCGTGGCGCGCTTGCGGCCGATGTATTGCGCCAGCACGCCCAGCGGAAAACGCATCAAGGCGCCGGCGATGATGGGAATGGACAGCATCAAGCCCTTTTGCTGCGGCGAGAGGTTGAACTCTTCGCTGATGAACGGCGCCATGGCACCGTTGAGCACCCACACGCAGCACGAAAAGCTGAAGTACAGGAAGGCAGCGAACAGCGTGGGGCCGTGGCCGGAATGCAGGAAGGTGGTGAAGCTGCGGCGCATGTGGATGCTTTGAGCGTGGGTTGCTCGGGAACCAGCAAGTGCCGTGCCAGTGCGCGGTGTGTGCCACCCGTGCCCAGATGGCGCCGCACACGGCTGGCTGCCGCATCAATGCGCGCGCCGTATGCCCGCCATTGCGCACCCGCGTGACGCCGCTGGGCGCCAAAGCGGTGCGTGCGCGCCTGTGGTGTCGCACGAACGTAGACTGTAGGTTCGCACAGCGGAGACCTCACCATGACACTGCGCCACCTCACTGTTGCGTGGCTGGCACTGCTGGCCTGTGCCTCGGCGCAGGCCCAAACCTCACCCTCCACAGGCTTCGACATGCAGGCGCACCGCGGCGGGCGCGGCCTGTGGCCCGAGAACACCTTGGTCTCGTTCGGCAATGCGCTGCGCCTGGGCACCACCACGCTGGAAATGGACGCGGCCGTCACCGCTGACGGCGTGGTGGTGATCGCGCACGACCCCGCGCTCAACCCTGCCATCACCCGCGACGCCAGCGGCCAGTTCCTGAAGGAGCGCAGCCCGCTCATCAAAACGTTAACCCTGGCGCAAGTGCAGGCCTATGACGTGGGGCGTCTGAACCCCGCGCTCCCCTACGCGCGCGACTTCAGCACGCAGCAGCCGCACGACGGCGCACGCATCCCCACGCTGGACGCCGTGTTCAAGCTCGTGGGTAGCCTGGGTGCGAACGAGGTGCAGTTCAACATCGAAACCAAGATCAACCCGAACCACCCCGATGACACCCTGGCGCCCGAGCCTTTTGTGGACGCGCTGCTGGCGGTGATCCGCGAACACGGCATGCTGCCGCGCGTGATGATCCAAAGCTTCGACTGGCGCACGCTGGAACTGCTGCACCGCAAGGCACCGGGCCTGCGCACGGTGTACCTGAGCATCCAGTCAGACAGCCTGCACAACCTGCGCGACGGCAGTTGGAACGCCGGCCACATGCTGGCTGACCACGGTGGCTCGGTGCCGCGCCTGGTGCGCGCTTCGGCAGGCAGCGCACCGGCCGTGACCTGGTCGCCGTTCCATCGCAACCTCACGCCTGAATTGGTGAAGGAAGCGCAAGCACTGGGCTTGAAGGTGATCCCCTGGACCGTTAACCAGAAGGCCGACATGGACCGGCTGATGGGCTGGGGCGTGGACGGCATCATTTCCGACTACCCGGATCGCTTGCGCGAAGTGATGGCGGCGCGGGGGGTGGCGCTGCCGAAGGGGGTGGGGCCGTAGGACTGGCGCTCCAACCGAACCTGCTTGATTGCGCTGTGTGCTTCCACCTATGATGACCGCTGTGGCGGTTGAGCACATGCCGGGGGTCGATTTGTCGGCGAAGTGGACTCCAGAAGTTGACCAAGCCAGGTTCCACCACGGTGACTTGAACACTCAGCACTGAAGCATCAAGGAACGAGCATGACGACCGTACAAATCGACTTGCCCGACGAGCTGGCACAGAAGGCCGCAAGCGCTGGACTGCTGTCAGCTGAGGCGATGGAGTTGATGCTGCGCGACCAGTTGCGCCGCCGTGGCGGCGAGGCACTTCAGGCGATGTGGCAGCGCGGGCCGCAAGCGGAACTCACGCCCGAAATCGAGCAGGAGATCGTCGAGGAAGTACGCCAGGTGCGCGCTCAAGCGAGGCGGCGCGGGACGAGTTGATGGCGGTCTCTGACACGCAGCCGCTGCGGCTGGTGCTTGATACGAATGTCGTGGTGGCGGGGTTTTTGTGGAACGGGCCGCCCCGCCGTTTGATCGAGCTGGCCATCGAGCGCGCGGCGGTTGAACTGTTCAGCAGCGCGGCGCTGCTTGATGAGTTGGTGCATACGCTGAGCCGCTCGAAGTTCACGGCGCGCATCGAGAATTTCGGCACCAGCGTCGCAGCGCTGGTGGCGCAGTACTCCGCAATTGTCAGCTTGGTGGCGCCAGCCAGCGTGCCGCGCGTAGTGGTCAATGACTCCGATGACGATCATGTGATCGCAGCGGCCGTTGCCGCCAGCGCCGAACTGATCGTCACCGGGGATCGCAAGCATCTGTTACCCATCGGCACCCATCAGGGCATCGCCAACGTCACCGCGCGCGAAGTCATCGACACGCTTGACGCAAGATTCAAGGCTTGACCTTGGCGCCTGCGGAAATGTGTCGGCGACCTGTATGCGGCGCTCGACGTGCATGCGTCGATCAGACCTGAGAGGCATTTCAACAGTAGAGAGCAGGGATGACACCACTGGAAACTATTCTGACGTACTACAGGTTCCCTGACAGGATCAAGCCCCACCCCCTGCAGATCGAGACTATCAACGACACCGCCCCGCTCAATGAGTCGGGCGAGTGGCTTCAGATGGGCTGCGGCAAAACGTTTTGCGCAACCGCCCAAAGACACTGCGCCCGCCGAGATGATCTGCATCGCCGAACACCGCGGCGCCGAGCTCGACGGTCTGGGCGAACGCCACAGCAGCCCGCTCAACCCGACCGATGGCGCGCTGCGCGTGCTGATCGACCGCACCCGCTGGCTGGAACTGGCGCCTGCCTTCTGGGAAGATGCTAACCGCCGCCTGCGTGCCAACGGCCTGCCCGTGGCCAAGTTCATCAAGAACCCGGCCAAGCCGGTGCCGCTGCACGCTTCGCTGGGCAAAGAACTGTGCGTGCTGTGCTGGGCGGTGGAAGAGGCCCCGCCGGCCGACATTCCCAACGCGCTGCGCAACTGGGAAGCCCTGGCGCCCGAAGAGTGCTGGTGGCTGTACACCATGACCGTGGCCACCACCGGCCAGGCGCTGCACAAGGGCATCGGCTGGCGCAAGGCGCTGCGCGCAGCGCTGGCCGACAACCCCTTCGTCAAGGGCGAAGGCCTGTCGCCCCGTGCCCGGCGCGAACTGCTGGGGCATTCTCAGTTGTCGCTTGCGCTATGAGCGCCCCAAGGCCGGCCGGGGCCGGCCGTCCCCCGAGGGGATCAAGGAAAGTTGCAAAGCCACATTTCCTTGAGAGGCTCCGCTTTATGATATGACCTCATGTAGTCACACAAGGAGCGGCCGTGGACATCGTGCAAATTCGTGAAGCCAAGGCGGGTTTTTCGGCCCTCGTGACCGCCGCCGAGAACGGGCGGCCGACACTGGTCAGCCGCCATGGCCGGCCCTGCGCGATGAT
>JAYUQE010000191.1:0-4503 GCA_043756905.1 Burkholderiales bacterium
GTCGCGCAAGTGCAGTCGTCGCAGCATCGGCGAGACCTCAGAAGTTGTGAATGAATCCCGTGCGGCCGAGCGGCTCGCCAGGCACCGCCCGAACTAGGCGCGACGAGGAGCCATATAGCGTGATATGGCGACGAGTCGCAACGACGTGCGGGTGGCGCATGGCGTGTTGAGCGGGCGTGCGGGGTTCGTTCACAACTTCTCAGACCACGCCTTCGTACCAGCGCAGTTTGCGCCGCAGCGTGGCGTAGTAGCTCCAGCCCGGCGGGTGCAGAAAACGCACGCGGTGGGCCGAGCGGCGCACGCGCACCTGGTCGCCGTGCAGCAGGCTGGCCAGGCTTTGCATGTCGAAGTTCACCGATGCGTCGCGCCCGGCCACCACGGTGATGCGCACCTCGCCGCTGTCGGGCAGCACGATGGGGCGGTTGGACAGCGTGTGCGAAGCAATCGGCACCAGCACGAAGCCGCCAATGCTGGGGTGCAGGATCGGCCCGCCGGCCGACAAGGCATAGGCGGTGGAGCCGGTGGGCGAGGCGATGATCAAGCCATCAGCCCGCAAGTTGGCCACGAAGTCGTCGCCGATGTCCACGCGCAGTTCGACCATGCTGGCCGTGGCGCCGCGGCTGACCACCACGTCGTTCATCGACAGGCCCTCGAAGATGCACTCGCCGTCGCGCCACACGCCGCCTTCGATCATCGCGCGATGTTCTTCCTCGAAGTTGCCGGCCACCATGGCCGCCAGGCCTTCGCGGAAGTGGTTGATGGGCACATCGGTGATGAAGCCCAGGCGGCCCTGGTTGATGCCCACCAGCGGCGTGTCGTAGCGCGCCATTTCGCGCGCAATGCCCAGCATCGTGCCGTCGCCACCCACCACCACGGCCAGGTCGCAGCGAGCGCCAATTTCGTCGGTGCTCAGCGCGTCATAGCCGGCCACGCCGGTGTTCAGCGCCGTGGCGCGCTCGAACGAGACTTCCAGGCCTTGTTGCAGCAGGAATTGCGCGATGTCTTCGAGCACGGCGCGAATGCCATGGGCCTGGTACTTGCCCACGACGGCAGCATGATGAAAGCGCTTGGGCATGCGAAACATTACACCATAGGGCCCTGGTGAACAGCCCGCCTGCGCGGTCCGGCCAGCATGCTTGCCGGGCGGCCTGGCGCGCAGCGAAAGGCCTGGGGGCGCTACGTAGAATGAAGCCATGCTCGATGAGCGCGCGCGCACCCTGTTGAAGACCCTGGTTGAACGGCACATTGCCGATGGCCAACCCGTGGGTTCACGCACCTTGTCGCGCCACTCAGGGCTGGAGCTGTCGCCGGCCACGATCCGCAACGTGATGGCCGATCTGGAAGAGCTGGGCTTGATCGTCAGCCCGCACACATCGGCCGGGCGCATCCCCACGGCGCGCGGCTACCGGCTGTTCGTTGACACCATGCTCACCGCGCGCGCCATCGACCTGGCGGATACGGGCCCCGAAATGGCCGCGGCGCGCGAGCAACTGCACCCCGATCAGCCGCAGCGCGTGATCGCCCAGGCGGCGCAGTTGCTGTCCAGTTTGTCCAGCTTCGTCGGTGTGGTCACCGCGCCGCGCAAGGCCAGCGTGTTCCACCATATCGAGTTCCTGCGCCTGGGGCAGCGCCGCGTGCTGGTGATCCTGGTGGCCCCTGATGGCGACGTGCAAAACCGCGTCATCTTCACCGCGCGCGACTACGCGCAAAGCGAACTGATCGAGGCCACGAATTACCTGAACATGCACTACGCCGGCCTGAGCATCGAAGAGGTGCGCGAGCGGCTGAAAAACGAAATCGAGGCCCTGCGCAGCGAGATCGCGGTGCTGATGCAAGCCGCCGTGCAAGCCGGTAGCGACGCCCTGGCCGAAAGCACTGACCAGGTCATCGTCTCGGGCGAACGCAACCTGCTCAGCGTGCCCACCCTGGGCAACGACATGGGCCGCGCGCGCAAGCTGTTCGACCTGTTCGAACAAAAGACCGAACTCATGCGCTTGCTCGACGTGAGCAGCCGTGCCGAAGGCGTGCGCATCTTCATCGGCGGTGAAAGCCAGGTCGTGCCATTCGAAGAGCTGTCGGTGGTCAGCGCGCCGTATGAAATCAACGGCCGCATCGTCGGCACCCTGGGCGTCATCGGCCCCACGCGCATGGCCTACGAGCGCATGATCCAGATCGTCGACATCACGTCGCGCCTGGTCGGCAACGCCTTGAGTGCGAAGTGAGCGGCGAAGTGAGCGGCGCAGCGCGGCTCATAGAATCCGCGCCCTTGGGCCGTTAGCTCAGTTGGTTAGAGCAGAGGACTCATAATCCTTTGGTCGCTGGTTCGAGCCCAGCACGGCCTACCAGGTTTGTTCATGAACGACGGTCGGCGACACCTCAAGTCGTGCCGCGCTCGCCACCGCGCAAGTGATGTTCAATCAACTCAATCGTTAGCGCCAACCCTTCCAGATTCGGGTTGACATCGAGCGCCTGGCGGAACAGCTCGCCTGCGCGCCGCAGGTTCCCCAGCTGCAGGTGGATTTGCCCGGCACCCGATAAGGCCCCGAAGTGCCGCGGGTTGCGCTTGAAAACTTCAGCGCAGTCTTGCAGTGACTTGTCGTATTCGCCGAGCAGGAAGTAGATCGTCGCGCGCTTGTTCCAGCCTTCGGCAAACGCCGGCCGGCGGCGCACGATCTCATTAAACGTGGCCAGCGCCTCGGGCAGCGCCGCCGCGCGCATCTGCGCCAACCCGTGCGCGAACAACCGATCCGTCGCCGCGTCGCCCGAGCGGCCCCAGATCTGCCAGGCCGCAGCGGCCGCGGCCTCACGCACGCCGGGATCAGCGTCTGCCAGGCGGTCGAGCACGCGCCCGGCGTCGGCCGCCGCGCCGACGGCGGCCAAACGTTCAACCCCGGCCAGTCGCGCGTGCGAATCGGGTTGCGTCAGGGCCGCCAGCGCCTGTGCGCGCGTCAAGGGTGCGCCGTGCGCGGCAATAGTCAGCAGCGCGGCCAGGCATGCGGTCAGACCAGTGCGAAGCATGGCGCGCATTGTTCCGCAGCCATCACTGTTGACGCGGCACGCCGTTTGCCACCGCTTTGGTGTCGCCTGGAGCGGCTGATCAACTTACTTCAAAGGAGTCACGATGGACACTGCACTCGCATCAAGCAACGTCATTTCTTCCGAACGGGTCGAAGGCACGGCTGTGTACAACACCGCCGGTGACAAGCTGGGCTCGATCGACGATTTGATGATCGACAAGCACACCGGGCAGGTGCGCTATGCCGTGCTGGAATTCGGCGGTTTTCTGGGCATGGGCACCGATCGTTACCCCTTGCCCTGGTCGATGCTGAAGTACGACACCACGCAAGACGGCTACGTCGTCCCGCTGGACAAACGCACGCTCGAAGGCGCACCGAGCTACCGCGATGGCGACAACCCCGACTACACCGACGACTACGGCCGCAAGGTGCACGACTACTACGGCGTGGGCTGGTTCTGAACCGTTGCTGCCGCCGCGCGCCCACTCACACGCCGTGAGCGCGGCGCGCAACCGCCTGCAACGCGGGGCTGAGTGAACGGGACGGGTTTGCGGCAAATTGTTCCGACTGGCCGCAGGCCAGCGAAGTCGGCCACTCAACCGTGACCGACTTCGTCAAACCAGGCTGATGGCCACGTCAACATTGCCGCGCGTGGCGTTGCTGTAGGGGCAAACCTCGTGGGCGGCATCCACCAGGGCCTGCGCGGCGGCGCGCTCCATGCCGGGCACGCTCACCGCCATCTTCACTGCAATGCCAAAGGCACCCGGCTTGCCGCTGTGCGGGCCGATGGCCACATCGGCAGTGATCGACACCTCGGCCGGCAGTGCGATCTTCTGCCGCGCCGCCACCGCCTTCATCGCGCCGATAAAGCAGGCCGAATAGCCGCTGGCGAACAACTGCTCGGGGTTGGTGCCCGGGCCGCCGTCGCCGCCCAGTTCCTTCGGTGTTGAAAGCTGCAAGCGAATGCGCTCGTCGCTTGATACGGCGCTGCCGGCGCGCCCGCCGGTGGAGGTGGCGGTGGCGGTGTAGACGGTTTTGTCGATGGCCATGGAGGCTCCTCGCGGGTGGTTGGGGATCGAGACTGTATTGCGGCGCAGGCAACCTATTCCGGCTTGTGGCCTCGGCGCGGCGAGTTCGCCTCGATCGAAGGCTGGTACAACCCCCGTCGCCGACAAGGCAGGCTGAAAGCTCAGGCTGACTTGTCCATGGCCGCAGGGCCCGCCCACACCAACAACCCATGGCCATCAAGAAATCAGACCTCTATTCCAAGCTCTGGGCCAGTTGCGACGAACTGCGCGGCGGCATGGACGCCAGCCAGTACAAGGACTATGTGCTGGTGATGCTGTTCATCAAGTACATCAGCGACAAATACGCTGGCCAGCCCTTTGCCGCCATCCAAGTGCCCGCAGGTTCGAGCTTTGCCGACATGGTGGCGCTGAAGGGCCAGGCCGACATCGGCGACCAGATCAACAAGAAAATCATCCGC
>JAYUQE010000192.1:0-4499 GCA_043756905.1 Burkholderiales bacterium
TTGAATTTCGACACCCGTTTCATCCGCACCTGGGATTTCTACCTCGCCTATTGCGAGGCCGCGTTCATGCAGGGCGACACCGATGTCATCCAGTTCACCTTGCAGCGTGGCTGAGTGAGCAAGTGCGGCATTCGGCTGGCCGAGGTCACCATCGGCTTGCGGCGCCTCTGACGCCAGCCATGGCCCTGAACCCCCCCATCAAGACCTGGGCCCGGCGCACGGTGTGGCTGGTCGGTGCATCCAGCGGCATCGGGCGCGCCACCGCGGCGCGGCTGCATGCCTTGGACGCCAGGGTGGTGGTGTCGTCCCGCACCGTGGCCGCCTTGCGCCAGTTCGAGCAAGAACACCCGGGCAGCGAGGCCGTGCCGCTGGACACCACCGACCGTGCGGCCATGCACGCCGCCGTGGCGCACATCGTGGCGCGGCACGGGCGCATCGACCTGGTGTTGTTCAGCGCCGGCACCTACGCGCCAATGCGTGCCGCGTCGTTCGACCTGGCGCTGGCGTTGCGCCACCAGCAGGTGAACGTGGCCGGCGCGCTGGTGTTGCTGGACGCCGTGTTGCCGCAGTTGCTGGCGCAGGGCGCGGCGGGCCAGGGCGGGCACCTGAGCATCGTCTCAAGCGTGGCCGGCTATCGTGGGCTGCCGCGCTCCCTGGCCTATGGGCCGACCAAGGCCGCGCTCATCAACCTGGCCGAGAACCTGTACCTTGACCTGCGCCCGCTCGGCCTGGGTGTGTCACTCATCAACCCGGGCTTCGTGGACACGCCGCTCACGCACAACAACGGCTTTCACATGCCGGCCATGGTGAGCCCCGAGTTCGCGGCGCAGGCCATGGTCGATGGCTGGGCGGCCGGGCGCTTCGAAATTCATTTTCCGCACCGCTTCACCTGGTGGCTCAAGGCGCTGCGCCTGCTGCCTGATGTGTTGTACTTCAGCGCCGTGCGGCGCTTCACCGGAGGCTGATGCGATGTGGCCCACACCCTGGCACGAGGTGGTGATTTTTTTCGAAACGATGCGAGCGCAAGACCTGCCCAACCTGGGCCGCCACTATCACGCCCAGGCCCGCTTCAAGGACCCGTTTCGCAGCGTGACCGGCGTGCCGGCCATCGCCGAGGCCTATCGCCATATGTTCGCCACCCTGGTGCAGCCGCATTTCAAGGTGCTGAACGTGGTGGCGCAAGGCGACGAAGCCTTCTTGACCTGGGATTTCCACTTCGCGCTTGCCCGTTCACCCGGCCAGGCGCAATGCATCCATGGCGCCACGCACCTGAAGCTCGATGCGCGCGGCCTGATCACACTGCACCGCGACTATTGGGACGCGGCCGAAGAGCTGTATGAAAAACTGCCCGTGCTGGGCGGCTTCATGCGTTGGTTAAAGCGGCGCGCGGCGGCTTGAGTTTCACATCGGCTTCACGCCGAACAACGCCTGGTGGGCCCAGTAGATGAACACCGCGTCGGCCAGCACCCCCACCGTCACCGCAATCACGGTGCCGGCCACGGTGCCTGGCGGGTAAATGGTGCCGGCGGCACGGTCGCGTTGGCGCGCAGCGCGAAAGCTGAACGCTGCCCAGACCAGGAAGCTGCCGAACAGCAGCACATCGGCCAGCGTGTTGTTGGCCAGCAGATGCGCCACCGCCCAGGTCTTGGTGGCCAGCACCATGGGGTGGTGCAGCCGGGCCTTGATGGCGTTGCGCGGCACATAGGCCGCGGCCAGCAGCACGAAGGCCAGCAGCATCAGCAAGGCGGCAGCGTGCCGCGTCCACGCCATGGGTGCCCACAGAACCACGGGGGCCCCGCGCGCCTGGCCGTAGCCCCAGACGATGAGGCCAAAGCCGGCCAGCGATGCCACGGTATACAGGCCCTTCCAGAGGCCTTCACCGCGCTGCGCAATTTGCGCGCTGCGCCAGCCATCGGCCACGATGCGCACCGAATGCGCGCCCAGAAACAACACCAGCCCGAGGATCAACATTGCCATGGTCGTTCGCGCCTGTGGGAAGCAACGGGCCATTGTCGGCCCTGGCACGTACGTCATGTGCCCTGTGCCGCCGCGGGCTGCGGCGCCGTCGTGCCCAGGGCGTACCAATCCAGCCTGCGCGTGGCCACGATCACCGCGCTGAGCACCGCGAACAACAGCAGTGCGCCCATCACCAGCGCGGTTTGCTCCAGTTGCAGCAGCGCATACAGCGCGGCGTAAAGCAAGCCGATGCCGGCGCCGAAGGCCAGGCCGGCGCGCCAACCCGCCAGCACATGGCTGGCGTAGTAAGTTAACAGCGCGGTGCAGGCGCCGGCCGCGCACAGGTAGGCCTGGGCAAAGGGCAGGTGTTCTGCAAGGCTGAGCAGGAGCATGAAAAACACCACCAGCGCGCAGCCCACCAGCAGGTACTGCATGGGGTGAACGCGCAAGCGCTTGAGCACTTCGACCAGGCCCACGGCGATGAAGCTCAGTGCGATAAACAGCACGCCGTACTTGAGCGCGCGCGCGCTCAGGCTGTAGGTGTTGACGGGGTCGATGAAGCTCACACCAAACTGCTCGGTGCAGCCCGCGGCCTCGGCCTTGTCGGGCTCGCAACTGCTGGCCAGGGCGTTCACCTGCCATTGGGCCTGGAAGCCCTGCGCCGACACCTCGCGCTGCGTGGGCAGGTAGCGGCCGATGAACGAAGGGTGAGGCCAGTCAGCGCTGAGCTTGACGCGCGTTTGCCCGCCCACGGGCACCCAGGCCAGTTGCTGCGTACCGGCCAATTCGAGGGCCAGCTCCAGGCGCAGCGGTTCGCTCTCCTTCACGCCGGGCAGGTCAGCATGAAAGCCGCTGGCGCCTTTCTTCACCAGGCTGCCTGGGCGGAGCAGCAGGCCAGCGCCGGCGTGCAGCAGGTTGGCACTGCGGATGCCGCGCGCATCACTCAGTGACAGCGACACCTGCACCGGCCCGCATTGCACCTGCCCGCCCTTGTGTTGCGCCGGGCGTTGCAGGGCCAGCAGATTCGGCCATGTAGCCTGCACCTGCATGTTGGAAGCGTAACTGTTGACCTTGAACAGCCCGCGGTAGCGCGGCTCGATGCCCAGCGTGGCCTGCACCTCCACCGTGGCCGGCCAGGCGCTGAGGGTGAAGTCGCGCCGCTGTGCCACCAGCTTGCGCGTCTTGTCGACCAACTCCTCGCGCTCCCAGGTTTCGTTGCACGTGCGCCGCAGCATCGGCCCGAGCAGGGTCTGCGCGCCGGCCAGCGCGTCGGCCACCGAGGCCTGGGCTTCGATCTGGCGCATGCGCCGTTCGCTGACCAGGCCGTCAATCGAGCTCAAGCCGATGAGCAAGGCCACGATCACGCCCACCAAGGCCAATGCCTTGCCCCTGAATGTTGACTTCATGTTGCTGCCTCAATGTTGTTTGCACCGGCGGCCATGCTGCGTGGCCGCCGTGAGGGCAGGGTGAAGTTTGTGAAGCGGCGGTGAAGTCAGCCCGGCACCAAGGGCAGCAGCAGCTTCACACGCAAGCCGGGCGTTGCCGGCTCGAGTTCCAGGCGCCCGCCGTGCAAGGCCAGCACCTCGCGCACGATGGCCAGGCCCAGGCCGCTGCCCTTGCTCGCAGCCTGGCCGGGAGCGAGGGGCCGCGGCGTGGAAAAGAAGCGCTCGCCCAGGCGCGGCAGGGCATACGCCGGCACGCCGGGGCCATGGTCGCGCAGGCTGAACACGGCGCGCTGGTCTTGGCGGCGCAGGGCCAGCTCCAGCGTGCCGCCGGCGGGTGAGTAGGCGATGGCGTTGTCCAGCACGTTGGCCAGGGCCAGCTCGAGCAATTCGGGCTCGGCCAGGATCGGCGCGGCATCGCGCTGTTGCCACAGCACGCGCAGGCCGCGCTGGTGCAACTGCGCCTGCGCGCGCTGCAACACGGTGTCGACACAGGTGCCGAAGTCGAGCGTGCGGCTGTGGTCGAGCACGCGCCGGTGTTCCAGCTTGGACAGTTCGAGCAGCCGCTCCACCAGTTCGCGCTGGCGCTGCACCTGGGCCGTGATCTGCAAGGCGAAAGCCTGGCGGTCGTGGGCCGGCAATTCATCGTGCAGCAGCTCGGCCGCGCCGGCAATCGCGGCCATCGGGCTTTTCAGCTCGTGCGTCAGGGCGCGCACGGTGTTTTCAAGGTGGCGGTGGTCGTGCAGGCGTTCGCGCATGTTGTCCATGGCCTGCGCCAGTTCGCCCAGCTCGCCGGGCATGCTGGGCGGCGCCACGCGTTCGCCAAACTGCACCTGTTGCGCATAGTTGCGCAGGCGCCGCACCTGCCACACCGTCCACAGCGTGACGGCCACGCCCACGGCCAAAGACAGGGCCAGCAGCCAGGCGCCTTGCACCAGGATTTGGGCTTCAGCGCGGTCGACGAACTTCTGCACCGTGCTCATCGGCTTGGCCACGCTGAGCACGCCGATCAGTTCGGTGCCGTCACGCACCGGCGCGGCCACCACTAGCACGGTGCTGTGGCCATCGGTCGAGACCTCGCGCGTGGTGCGTGCGCCGTAC
>JAYUQE010000193.1:0-4494 GCA_043756905.1 Burkholderiales bacterium
GGCAGGGCATCGGGCAATCGGGGCACCTGTCGATGGAGCTCCTCAAAAGCCTGACTGGCATCGACATCGTCTATGTCCCCTACAAGAGCGTCGGGTTGGTCGTGACCGATCTGCTGGCAGGCAGAATGGATGCGCAGATCACGAACCTTCCGGCGCAGATCGACAACGTGAAGAGCGGCAAGCTGCGCGCGCTGGGCGTGACCAGCAAGCTGCGCTCGTCGGCCTTGCCTGAGCTGCCCACCGTGGCCGAACAGGGCTTGGCGGGTTTTGATGTCTCGGCGTTTTTCGGCATCGTGGCACCCGCGGGCACGCCACGCGAGGTGGTCGAGCGCTTGAACAAAGCCTTCGTCGATGTGCTGGCCACCCCGGACATGAAGGCCTGGCTGCTGGCGCAGGGCTTCGAAGCCGCGCGCGACACCAGCGTGGAGCAGATGGCCGCGTTCCTGGCGGCTGAAGTGCCGCGCTGGCGCGCCATCGTGCAAAAGTCAGGCGCGCAGGCGGATTGAGCGCGGGCTCAGTCAGCTTTCCTGTTCAGTTGCAGGTTAAGCGTCACCGCTGCGCGGCCGGGGTTGGTCCACATCCAGCAGTATTCCTGAGCGCTCTTGGGCACGAAGCTGCCGCTGGCCACCACGGCCGCGGCCAGACGGTTGGCGTAGATCACTTCCTTGCCCACATGGTGGTGGATGTTGAAGGCCAGCGCTGCCGAGCCGCTGAACTGCCAGGCCACGGTCATGCCGGCATTCAGCACCACGCAGGCTTCGGCGTGGTGGCCGGGCGGCATGGCCACGACATGCTCGAACCGGCCCTGCGGATCCCATTGCACCGGCAGCACCACGCCAGCGGCGGGGACAGTGGTGCTCAGGGCCAAAAGCAGCGCGGCGGCCAGGGGCTGGCCGCCGCGTTGCAGTGAGCGCCGATTACTTGGTGATGGTGACGGTTGACTCGGTGGCATTGCCCGCATTGTCCACTGCACGCACCCTGATGTTATGCGGGCCAGCGGGCACCTTGCGCAAGTTCCAGTTCGCGCTGTAGGGCGCCGAGGTGTCACGCGCCAGCAGCACGCCGTCGACATAGAACTCCACCGCCTGGATGCCCGAGGCGTCGCTGGCCGTGGCGCTGATGCTCACCATGCGGCCACCCACGTTGGCGCCGTTGCCCGGGCTGGTGATGGCCAGAGTGGGCGCTGTGCGGTCGCTGTAGATCAGCACCGCGCCGTGGGCCATGCTGCTTGCACCGCCGGCGCCGGTGTCTGCCGCGGCCACATCGAAGCCGTAGCTGCCATCTGACACCGCAGCGGGCGTGTAGACCTGCAAGGTGGCGCTGGCCGTGGCGCCGGCCGCGATGGCCAGGCTGCTGGCCAGGCTGGCACTGAAGCCGCCTGGCATGACATGGCTCAGGTTGAACATTGAGGTGCCGCAGCCGCTGGAATTCTGGTTCGTCACGCTCAGGCTGTAGGCCACGCTGGCGCCCGCTGAGGCGTTCTTGGAGGCCGGCGCCAGTGCCACGACCGGCGCACCCGGTGTGCAGGTGCTGCCACCACCACCACCGCCGCCGACCGCCACATTCACCGTGGCCACGCTGCCGGAGATGCCTTGCAGGCTGACCGAGATGCCGTTGCCGGTGTCGCTGAAGCTTTGGCCCACCGCCAGGTTTTGCAGCAAATAGGTCTTGGCCGGCAAGGTGCCCGTGGAGCGGTGCACGCTCAGGGTGTTCTGGAAAACGGCGGGCAGCGTGGTCGCATCCTGCCCCACGGCCTGGCGCAGGCTGATGTAGTACTTCTCGGCGGTGTCGGGCTTGTTGATGCGCAGCACCTGCGGCGTGCTGGCGCTGGCGTATTCCAAAGCGGTCAGCGCGTACGAGCCGCCCACCGTCACGTCCACCACGCCGCCGGCCGGCAGCCAACCGGCCATCACCACGTTGGCGCCGTTGTGGCCGACCATCGCCGCGCCGCCCATCGGGTCTGAGCCATCGCCGTATTCCGAGGTGGGCGTGGCGGCATGGTGCAGCGACAGGTTGTGGCCCAACTCATGGGAATAGATGCCGGTGGCGCTGCACGCCGCGATCCACGACTGCTTCCCCGGCATGTAGGCCAGGCCCGACCAGCCGCAGGTGGTGCCGCCGGGTAGCACGTAGCTCACGCGCGAAAACAGCGCCGGGTCGACGCCGGCGGCGCGCGCCGCGTTGTCGGCGGCCGCGCCCCAGCCGGAGTAGTCGCAACCACCGGTGCTGCTGTAGGGAATGTTGAACGGCCCCACCGCCTGGCCCGTGAAGCTGACCAGGCCGCGGCTGGACTGTTGGTAGTTGGTGTTGACACTGGCGCCGGTGGTGCCGAAGACGCGGTTGCTGACATCGGCAGCGGTGCAACTGACGGCCTTGTCGCTGAAGTTGACCAGGATCGCCAAGGTCTTCTGGTTGCCTTGCACCACCGTGGTGGTCGCCACCGTGCCGCCGGTGGCGGTGGTGGCGCCGCCCGCGGCCACCACCTGCGCGCGGCGCTTGTCGCGCACGATCAGGCGGCCGTCGAGCTGCGTGGCACCCACGTTGAGCTGCTTGCCCGCCCAGCCCAGCATGTCGCGCGCCGAGCCCGTGGCGTCGGCCATGTGCATCTCGTAGCGTGCGCCGTTGGCCACTTGCAGAAAGAACTTCTGCTGCGTGATGCCGCGGGCGAAATCATCGCCCACCGCGGCGAACGCTGCGCCTTGGACTTGCACTTCCTGCTCCATGTGCACCTGGGCTGCGGCCGGCAATTTGGCGCGCAACTCGTCGGGCAACAGGCGCAGCGCCGCCAGCTTGGGGTTGCGGTCAAGCAGGCGCAGCAAGCGTTCCTGGCGCTGCGCGGCCAGTTGCACCAGTTGGCGCAAGCGCGCCTCGCGCACCGCGGGCGGAGCGTTTTCCCATTGGCGCAGGCCGTTGAGCAATTGGTCGTTCGAGGCCACCACTTGCTGGTCTGTGGTGAGGTCTTCACCCACGTGGGTGGCGTGTGCAGGCAGCAAGCCGGCGCCCAGGCCCAAGGCCAGGCAAAGGGGCAAGGCGCGGAAAAGTTGCGCCTTCGAAGAAAAAGAATGCGTCATCGCAGAAACCTCGGGACTGAGCGGCTGTCTGTGTGTTCGGGCCGGCTGGCCGAACGCTTGTCGTGCGCGGCCGCCTCAAGGGCTGGCCGCTGTGGGTAGCAGGCTGTCGCCTGGCACTGAAGCCAGTGTTACCGCGCAAGGGACGCGTCGGGTAACGGCTGGTAAGCGCAGGGCGGAGCCATTCGGCCCGCACAGGCCGGCGTTGATCCGGCGTGTGAGCGCCGCTCCAACCATGCTGGAGCCGGCTCTACCTGGGTGGGCGCAATCCCTAGAACCCGCATTCGGGTGCATGGCAGCCACATGCCCGCCGTGGCAGTGGCCGCTGCCGGCACCGGCACCGGCACAGGGCCGTGACCGTTACAAACTCCTCACGTTTGCACGGCTTCTCAGGCAACCTCCGTGCTGCGCACTCCGGCATTCTGACAAAGCTCGCCTCAGGGCTCGACGCGGCGCCGAAACACCAGCCGGTCAGGCGCCGACACGGCCGCCGCCAGGGCATAGCCTTCGGCATCGAAGCCGCGCAGGCCCTCGGGCGTGGCGACGCGGCGGGTGATGGCGTGGCGCGCCATCAGCCCGCGGGCGCGTTTGGCGAAGAAGCCGATCACCTTGTACTGGCCGCCGCCGGTCGCGGGTTTCCAGTCCTCGAACACGCAGTCGATCACGCGCGCCTTCAGCGCCTTGCGATCGACCGCGCGCGCGTACTCCTGCGACGCGAGGTTGACGACCACCGGCGTGGCATCGGCCCGCAGCCGTCGGTTCAAGTGAAGTGCGAGGGTGTCGCCCCAGTACGCGTACAGGTCGCGCCCGCGCGGGTTGGCCAGCGCGGTGCCCATCTCCAGCCGGTAAGGCTGCAAGCGGTCGAGCGGGCGCAGCACGCCGTAGAGGCCGGAGAGGATCGCGACGTGCCGTTGCGCCCATTCGAGGTCGTCTTCGGCGAGGCTGCGCGCGGCCAGCCCGCCATAGACGTCGCCGTTGAAAGCGAACGCGGCAGGCCGGCTGTTGCGCGTGCCGGCGCGCGGGCGCCACGCGGCATAGCGCGCCACGTTCAGGGCGGCGAGCGGCTCCGACAGCGCCATCAGCGCGGCGATCTCGTCGGCCGTCTTCGTGCGCAGCAGCGCGATCAGTTCGCCGGAACGGGCAACGAACCGCGGCGTGGTGGGGGTCACCGCCGGCGCGAAGGCGGGCGATTCGTAGTCGAGCGACTTGGCGGGGGACAGCAGGTACAGCATGGGGCTGGATTATGGCCAGGCCTCTCGTTGGCCCCAGCTCAACGAAAATTCCGACTCCGGCTCACCAGCCCCTGCAGCAACGCCGAGTGGTCGATCATCTTTGCCGCCGCCAGGTGCATCACCGGGTGTTCAGCGCTGCCCAAACAGCACATGGCCCGCGCGCATTGCGCGGATGAGCAGCTCGGGCGTGGCGC
>JAYUQE010000194.1:0-4492 GCA_043756905.1 Burkholderiales bacterium
CCGCGCGCGTGGCAGGCGTGCCCAGGCCCTTTTCGGCCATGGCCGCGCGCAGCTCGTCGTCGTCGATCATCTTGCCCGCGCCTTCCATGGCCGACAGCAGCGTGGCCTCGGTGTAGCGCGCCGGTGGGCGGGTCTTGTTGGCCAGCACCTGCACCTCAGTGGTGGCCACCTTCTCGTTGGGCGTGATGGCCACCAGGTTGGCGTCTTCGTCTTGCGCTTCCTTGCCGTACACCGCCAGCCAGCCCGGGTTGACCAGCACCTTGCCGTTGGTCTGGAAGGCGTGGCCAGCCACTTGCGTGATGCGCGTGGTGACCATGAATTCGGCCGCCGGGTAGAACACCGCAATGAAGCGGCGCACCACCATGTCGTACAGCTTGGCTTCGGCGTCGCTCAGCGAACGCGGCGCCTGCAGGGTGGGGATGATGGCAAAGTGATCTGAAACTTTAGCGTTGTCGAACACCCGCTTGTTCGGCCGCACGTAGCCCTCTTTCATGGCCTTGGCGGCGTGCTGCGCCAGTTCGCGCAACGGGCCGGGCAGGTCTTCTTGCGCAATCATCTTGAAGGTGTCTTTCACCACCGGCACATAGTCTTCGGGCAAGGCGCGCGAGTCGGTTCGCGGGTAGGTCAGCACCTTGTGTTTTTCGTACAGCGCCTGGGCAATGGACAGCGTGGTCTTGGCAGAAAAGCCGAAGCGCGAATTGGCCTCGCGCTGCAAGGTGGTCAGGTCGTACAGCAGGCCGCTGCTTTGGGTGCTGGGCTTGGCTTCTTCGCTCACCGTGCCGGGCTGGCCGCGCACCGCTTGCTCGATGGCACGGGCGTCAGCCTGGTTCCACAGGCGGTCGGCGCGGGCTTCGGCGTCGTCGCCCTTCTTGTACTTCGGGTCGAACCACTTGCCGTCGTACTCGCCTGCGGCGGCGGCGAACGTGGCCTTGACTTCCCAGTAGTCGCGCGACACGTGTTTGCGGATTTTTTCCTCACGCTCGACCACGATGGACAGCGTGGGCGTCTGCACCCGGCCCACGGTGGTGAGAAAGAAGCCGCCGTCGCGCGAATTGAATGCCGTCATCGCCCGCGTGCCGTTGATGCCCACCAACCAGTCGGCTTCACTGCGGCTGCGCGCGGCGTCGGCCAGGCCGTGCATCTGCGCGTCAGTGCGCAGGTGTTCGAAGCCGTCGCGGATGGCTTGCGGCGTCATGCTTTGCAGCCACAGCCGCTGCACCGGCTTGGTCAACGGCGCCTTGCCGCCGGCGGCGTATTGCACGATCAGGCGAAAGATCAGCTCGCCTTCGCGCCCGGCGTCGCAGGCGTTGATGAGCTCTGTGACGTCCTTGCGCTTGACCAGCTTGACCACCGCATTGAGCCGCGTCTTGGCCTTGTCGATGGGAGCCAAGTCGAAGTGCGGCGGCACCACGGGCAGGTTGGCAAAACTCCACTTGCCGCGCTTGACGTCGTATTCCTCCGGCGCCTTGATCTCCACCAGGTGGCCCACCGCCGAGGTGACCACATAACGGTCGTTCTCGAAGTGCTCGGCATGCTTTTCGAACTTGCCGCTGCTGGGGGTGAGCGCGCGCACGATGTCCTGCGCAACGCTGGGTTTTTCCGCAATGATGATGGCTTTGCTCATGGGCTGGTTCGTCACTCAAATCAAAGTTCGCGCAGCGGCATGGGCCAACAAGCCCATGCCTAGAATCGCTGCCTCTCGCGCGCACGCATACACGCGCGCGCCCATGGAACCAATGTAACCAATGAAATCGGCAAGCCAAACAAATGCTCCCACAGGCGCGGCCGCGCCCACCCAGGGCCGGCGCATCCAGGTGCGCCGCTCGGGCGTGCACGGCAAGGGCGTGTTCGCGCTGCAAGCCATTGCCCCGGGCACCCGGTTGATCGAATACACCGGCGAACGCATCACCTGGAAAGAAGCGCTGCGCCGCCACCCGCACGACCCGAGTGACCCGCACCACACGTTCTACTTTCACATCACCGACCGCCAGGTGATCGACGCCAAGGTCGGCGGCAACGCCTCGCGCTGGATCAACCATGCCTGCGAACCCAACTGCGAGGCCGACGAAGAAGGCACGCGCGTGTTCATCAAGGCGCTGCGCGACCTGCACCCCGGCGAAGAGCTGTTCTACGACTATGGCCTGGTGATCGACGAACGCCTGACCCCGGCGCTGAAGAAGCTCTACCCCTGCCGCTGCGCCAGCCCGCAGTGCCGCGGCACGCTGCTGGCGCCGAAGCGGCGGCGCTGAACGCAACACGGCCATGCCTGAATCCAACCGCCCGCCAGGCAGTGTGGCGCCGCCAGATCCCTCGCGCCGTGTGGGCGACGACTTGCGCGGGCCGGCCCAGGCGCGTTCTGCCTGGCAGTTGGAAGCCCTGTGGCAACAGCTCGAACCCCTGCTGCCCGGGTTGACGGTGGAGGTGGTGGACAGCGTTGACTCCACCAACACCGAACTGATCGCACGCGCACGCAGCAGCGCCGGGCGGCGCCAGGTTGATGCCCTGCCCGCGCTGCTGGTGGCCGAACATCAGACCCGCGGGCGCGGCCGCCAGGGGCGCGAATGGCAGTCCAGCCGCGGCGCGTCGCTGACCTTTTCGCTGGCCTTGCCGCTGGCGCCGGCCAGTTGGTCGGGCTTGTCGCTGGGCGTGGGCGTGGCGCTGGCCGACGCGCTGGACGAGATCGACACCCCGGGCAGCGTGCCCCGCCTGGGCGTGAAGTGGCCCAATGACCTGTGGCTGCTCGACGCGCCGGCAAGCGCGTTGCTGGGCCGCAAGCTGGCCGGGGTGCTGATTGAAACCGCCGCCGTGGGCAACAAGCGGCTGTGCGTGGTGGGCGTGGGCATCAACGTGCTGCCGCTGCGCGCGCCAGGCGCTTTGAGTTCCGGCCATGCCGCCTTGAGCGAGCTGGTGCCGCCGCACAGCGCCGCCCAGGCCCTGCACGCCGTGGCGGCGCCGCTGGTACGCGCCTTGCTGCGCTTCCAGGCCGAGGGCTTTGCGCCCTTTATGCAGGCCTACGCGCGGCGCGACCTGCTGTTCGGCCAGGCCATCACCACCACCCTGCCCGAGCTGCCCCATGGCGTGGCGCAAGGGGTGGATGACAGCGGCGCCCTGCGTGTGCAAGACACCGCCACGCCGCCGCGAACACACCTGATCAGCAGTGGTGAAGTTAGTGTTCGCTTGGCAGAAACTACATGATGCGTATTGTTGTCGTCATGCTGCTGTTGGCCAACGTGGTGCTCTATGGCTGGACCCAGGGGCTGCTTGACGACGTGCTCGGCCCGGCCGGCCGCAGCCAGCGCGAGCCCCAGCGCCTGTCCGCGCAGGTGCAGCCCAACTCGGTGGCGGTGCTCAGCCCGCAGGCTGCGCAGTCGGCGCTGGCCGCGGCGCAGGCGGCCGTCAAGACTTCAACCGCCTGCCTGGAAGCCGGGCCCTTCAGCGCCGCGAGCGTGGCGCAGGCCGAGTCCGAGCTGGGTGCGGTTACCGTGGCCGACGGCAGCATCGCGCGCATCGAGCGCCAGCAAAGCGCGGTCTGGGCGGTGTACATGGGCAAGTTCGACGACCGCGCCGCCTTGCAGCGCAAGGTCGAAGAGGTGAAGCGCCTGCGCCTGGTCTATGAAGACCTGCGCAACGCGCCGGCCTTTCAGCCCGGCCTGGTACTCGGACGTTTCGACAGCCGCGGCGCCGCCGATGAAGCCTTGACCCAAATGACCCAACGTGGCCTGCGCACGGCCAAGGTGGTGGCCTTGAGCGAACCCGGCATGCAACTGTGGCTGCGCGCCGGCCAGGCCGACCCTGACCTTGCGGCGCGGCTGGGTGCGCTGAAAGTGCCCGCCCTGGGCGCCGGCTTCAAGCCCTGCGCCGACTGAAGCGCAGTGCGGCCACGGCCAGCGCCAGGCCGAGCAACCAATCAGGCTGCGCCGCGCCGCCGCACGGGCACGTGGCTGGGGGCACGGGCGCCGGCCCGGGGTTGGGCGGGCGGTCGGCGCCCAGCAACACGGCGGCGTCGATGTCAGCGTTGTCCACGATCGCCGCCACTTGCGCCGGGGGCACGTAGCCGGCCGGGTTGGCAGCGTAAATGAGCGCCTGGTTCACATCCAGCATGCCCACGCCGCAAGTGGCCGTGTTGCATTCGCAACGCCCCGGGTTGGCGTGGCTGCACGAACCTATCTTGGGCACCAACACGTGCGGCCGGGCACTCAGGCGCAGGCCGGTGAGGATTTGTTCGACCGTGAGCGCCGGGTTCACGCTGAGCATCAGGCTGATGGCGCCGGCCACCACCGGCGCGGCGAAGCTGGTGCCGTACAGCCGCGCATAGTCGGCCGCGCCCGGCCCCTTGCTGCCCTGGATGTAGCCGGTGGAAATGCCGTTGTCGGCCAGGGCGTTCCACTTCGTGCCGCTGTCCACATCATCGCCGCCCACGGTGGCGATGCCGCTGGCCGACAAGGCCGCGCCGAAGTTGGAATAGTTGGCCTTGAAGCCGTCGCGGTTCAGC
>JAYUQE010000195.1:0-12954 GCA_043756905.1 Burkholderiales bacterium
ATGGGCAACCATGTGGTTTGCCTCGACGTCGACGCGGGAAAGATCGCGACGCTCCATGCCGGGCAGCTGCCGATCCACGAGCCCGGGCTGCTCGAGATCGTGCGCCGCAACGCCGAGGGTGGCCGGCTCGAGTTCACGACCGACGTCGACCGGGCCGTGGCGCATGGCACCTTGCAGTTCATCGCGGTGGGCACGCCGCCGGGCGAGGGCGGCGCGGCCGACCTGCAGTACGTGCTGGCTGCGGCACGTGCGATCGGCGAGCGCATGACCGACTACAAGGTCGTCATCGACAAGAGCACCGTGCCCGTCGGCACCGCCGACCGCGTCAAGGCGACGATCGACGCGGCCTTGTCGGCGCGTGGCGTCACGATGGACTTCGCGGTGGCGTCCAACCCCGAATTTCTGAAGGAGGGCGCGGCGGTGGCCGACTTCATGCGGCCGGACCGCGTCGTGATCGGCGCCGACGACGAGCGCGCCATCCTGCTGCTGCGCGCGCTCTATGCGCCGTACGTGCGCAACCGCGACCGCGTGCTGGTAATGGACCTGCGCAGCGCCGAGCTCACGAAGTACGCGGCCAATGCCATGCTGGCCACGCGCATCAGCTTCATGAATGAAATGGCCCTGTTGGCCGACAAGCTGGGTGCCGACATCGAGCAGGTGCGCCGCGGCATCGGCAGCGACCCACGCATCGGCCACCACTTCCTGTACGCCGGCTGCGGCTATGGCGGCTCGTGCTTCCCCAAGGACGTGAAGGCCTTGCTGCACAGCGCTGCCGCGCACGGCGAGCCGGCGCACCTGCTGCATGCCGTGGAGCAGGCCAATGAACGCCAGAAGCAGGTGCTGGCCGCGCGCGTGGTGCAGCGCTTCGGCGCCGACCTGCAAGGCCGCCACTTCGCGCTGTGGGGCCTGGCCTTCAAGCCCGAGACCGACGACTTGCGCGAAGCGCCCAGCCTGGTGCTCATCAACGAGTTGCTGGCCCGCGGCGCCCGCATCACCGCGCACGACCCACAAGCCATGCCGGCGGCGGCGGCCCTGTATGCCGGCACGCCCGGCTTGGCCTTCGCGCCGCAGCCCCTGGACGCACTGGAAGGCGCTGACGCGCTGATCGTGGTGACCGAATGGAAGGCGTACCGCACGCCTGACCTGGCGCGGCTGGCCCGGTGCCTGCGCCAACCCGTGGTGTTCGACGGGCGCAATCTGTATGACCCGGCGTTGCTGCATGAAGCCGGGCTGGAACACATCGGCATCGGCCGCAGCGCGGTGGCCAGTGAACAAGGCTTGCAGCCCTGGGCGCTGGCGGCTTGAGCCGCTTCCGACCTGGGACGCTTCGGCTAACCGGCCAGTGCACGCGCGACCCACAGCGCACCCCACAGCCCTCCCAGGAACAAGGGCTGGTGCAGCATGTACACGGTGAGCGGCCAGCGGCCCAGCAGTGCCACGCCGCGCATGGGGCCGACAACGGGTGGCGCCAGCCAGGCAGCGCGCCGTTGCAGCACCCACCGCCCGGCGCCCGCGCCAATCAGCATCACCCCCAGCCACGGCAACACGGGCACATAGTCTTCGGTCACGGGCAGCTTGCTGACCAGGCCGGTCCAGTTCAGCCAACGGCTGTTGAACACTGTGTGCTGCCACAAGAACGGCAGCACCAACGCCAGCAGCGCCAGCAGCCACAGGCCGCGCCGCATGGGCCAGGCCAGCCGCACCAGCACCAGCATCACCGCGATGCCGTGTAGCACGCCAAAGCTGATCCAACTGCGCGGGAACATCCAGGCTGATCCCAGGCTCACCAGCACGGCGCAGCCCGCCACCTGCGCCCAGCGGCGCCAAAACCGCGGCGAAAACCGCGGCCAGCCCAGGCCCTGCGTCAGGGCTAACGCCTGGCTGAAGCCGGCACAGAACAGAAACAGGCTGACGATGCAACTTCGCTGCCAGGTCCAGAACGGGTCGGCGTAGAAGTTCTGCTTCGGGCTGATCAGGCCGTTCAGGTTGAGGTCGAAGCAGAAGTGAAAGACCATCATCCAAAGCATAGCCAGGCCGCGCAGCGCATCGAGCCGCTCGTAGCGCGTGGGCGGTGCAAGGGCGGCGTTCACGGCGGGGGGCATGCTCTATCCTTGATCTTTGCCTGATGCTAGAGGATGACTTTGTGAGCGACGTCAAAACGCACTACGACAGCGTCTTCCACCCCGCCCTGTTCACCGGCCAGGTGATGTGGGTGACCGGCGGCGGCAGCGGCATCGGCCGCTGTGTGGCGCATGAGCTGGCCGCGCTGGGCGCCATGGTGGTGATCAGCGGGCGCAAGCAAGAACGCCTGGATGCGGTGGCCGCCGAGATCGCGCAAGACGGCGGGCGCTGCGACACCGCGGCGTTCGACATCCGCGATGAAGATGCGGTGAAGGCCAACGTGGCCGCCGTGCTGGCGCGCCACAGTCGCGTGCACGGCCTGGTCAACAACGCCGGCGGGCAGTTCCCGGCGCCGCTGGAAAAAATCAGCAAGCGCGGCTTCGACGCGGTGGTGGGCAACAACCTCACCGGTGGCTTCTTGATGATGCGCGAGGTGTTCAACCAAAGCATGGCTGAACACGGTGGCGCCATCGTCAACATGACGGCCGACTTCCGCAACGGCATGCCCGGCATGGCGCATTCGGGCGCGGCGCGCGCAGGCATGGCCAACCTGACGCAGACCGCTGCGCACGAATGGGCCCGCGCCAACGTGCGCGTGAACGCCGTGGCGCCGGGCTGGATCGCTTCCAGCGGCATGGACACCTATGACGGCGCCATGCGCGCCAGCATCGCGCACCTGAAGAACCATGTGCCGCTGCGCCGCCTGGGGCTTGAGGCCGAGGTCAGCGCGGTAATCGTCTTTTTGCTATCGCCGGCCGCGGCCTTCATCACCGGCGTCACCGTGCCCATCGACGGCGGCGTGCCGCTGGGCAACAGCGCGCACCGCAGCGCCGACCATGCGCCCTCGCCCACGTTCGACGGCTTTCACCGCGCGGTGGTGCCCGAGGTGTTGCAAGCGCCGCGCTCATGACCGCGCATGTGGTGACAACGCGGCGCAACGGCGCCGAGCAAGCGCGCCTGGAGGCGGCCATCGCTGATGTGTTCGAGCAGCAGATCACCTTCAACCAGACCCTGGGCCTGAAGCTGGCGAGCCTGGGCGACAACGAGGTCACGGCCCGCTTCGAGATGCATGTGGGCCTGACCGGGCACCGCCTTTCCGGCCGGCTGCACGGCGGGGTGACCGCTGCGGTGCTCGACACCACCGGCGGCCTGCTCATCATGTGGGCCTTGGCCGAGAAGTACGCCGATGAAAGCCCAGAGCAGGTGCTGCACCGCTTCAACCGCGTGGGCACCATCGACCTGCGCACCGACTTCCTGCGCCAGGGCGTGGGAAAGGTGTTCACCGTGCGCGCGCAGTTGCTGCGCCTGGGCGGGCACTTCGGCTCGGTGCAGATGCAGCTGCACAACGAAGAAGGCGTGCTGTTGGCCACCGGCGCGGGAACCTACGTATCGGCTTGACTCAAGCAGCACAGCGAGCGGGCCGAAAGACCGGGCCTCGGGCTCACTGCGGCCGCATCGCTATCCAATCGGTTGCGCCTGATATGCGGGCAGCGTCTTCGATGCGATCTACGTTCCAGTGTTCACGCCGCTTGACCAGATTGCGCGCCATGTTGCCGTACCGGTAGGCCGCATTCAACGCCTTGCCAACAAAGCGCAGCGGACGCGTCGCCTTGTTGCCCATGCTCAGGATCGCGGTGAACCCGTCATAGCCCTGGCCTGGCCAGATGGCGGGCACATCGAACTGAGCCTGGGTCAGCAATTCATACACACCCAGCGGCGACATGTGAAAAAAGCTGTCGTCGTGCCACGGCTCCAGAAAGGACACGTTGCCCAAGTACGCGGCTCCCGGTTTCAACGCCCGAAAGACTTCCTGCGCCACCAGGTAAGGGCAAGCCAGGTGTTCGGTGACCGCCGAGGTGTAGATGAGGTCAAACGACTGGTCAGCAAAGGGCAGGAAATGTGCATCGCACAGGAGATCCGGCCCACCCTTGCTTTGCAGATCGGCGCCCACACGCGACGTCGAGATGTCGATGCCGATGTAGCGCAGCCCTTTGGTGCGCAAGAACTCGCGCATCTGACCACCGCCGCACCCGACTTCAAGCACCAGTGCACCACGCGGCAGGCGGTCAATGACGTCAAGGTGGGCAGCGTCGAGGTGATACGGCGCCAGGCCGGGCGGTAAGCCGCCGCGCCGCAAGGGATAGTTGAATGCCGCCCGGAAGCCATCACTCATCACAGCGCGTTGCGGCGTGAACTGGAAGCTGACGGTGCGCGCCACGGTCGATTGAAAGACGCTGGGCAATCCGTGCGTCTGTACAAATGTGGCACCGCAAGCCCCGCAACTTTCATAGCTCGTGAGCTTCGTGCGGCACGCGGGGCAGATCATCAGGCCGAGCAGTTCAAGCTTGTCCGTCATTGGCTGATTCTTAGTGAGTCTTGGATGGATCAATGCTACATGGCGACCTGCGCAAATTGAAACCACGGCGACGCCACTTCACCTTGCAAGGTAGCGTCATGTGCACCCGCCGTGGCTTAGCATTCGCGCCGTTTTTGCCAATCCGAAAGCCGCGCAATGCAAGTCGTCTGCCTCGATCTTGAAGGTGTGCTGGTGCCCGAGATCTGGATTGAATTTTCCCAGCGCACCGGCATTGCCGAATTCGCCCGCACCACGCGTGACGAGCCCGACTACGACAAGCTGATGCGCTTTCGCCTGGGCCTGCTGCGCCAGCACGGGCTGAAGCTGGTTGACATTCAAAACGTGGTCGCCGGCATGGCGCCGATGGATGGCGCGCGCACCTTTCTGGATGAACTGCGCAGCCGCTTCCAGGTGGTGATCTTGTCTGACACGTTCTACGAATTTGCCGACCCGTTGATGGTGCAACTGGGCCGCCCCACGCTGTTCTGCCACCGCCTGGTGGCCGACGCCGAGGGCTTCGTGACTGATTACAAGCTGCGCCAGCCCGACCAGAAGCGCGTGGCGGTGAATGCGCTGAAGAGCTTGAACTACAAGGTCATCGCCGCGGGCGACTCGTACAACGACACCGGCATGCTCAGTGCCGCCGACGCCGGCTTTTTCATCCACCCGCCCGACGCCATCACCCAGCAGTTCCCGCAGTTCGCGGTGACGCGCAGCTATGCCGAGCTGAAGGCGCAGATCGATGCCGCTTCTGTTCGTTTGGCCATGTGAGGCCTATACCGCGCTCACCAGCCCTGCAACCATTGCGGTAAGCCACGAGAGTAAAAGGGAACGATGGCGTGAATGCTCGCGAAGAAGAACACCGCTGATAACAGGTTGAAGGCCAAGGTGGCAGCGACCCACGGAAGGGTCACCCAGCCCTTCACCCTGACTCGTGCGGTGGCCACGGCGGCCAGGCCTTGCAGCGCGAAGAATGCGGTCTGATAGCCCTGAACACGGCCGACTGCAGCGAGAAAGACGAGTTCGTGCATGGCCGCTGACAAAGCAAACACGAGCAGCGTCGTGCGCAGCGGGGCGCGCCGGCCTCCCGAGACCTTGAAGACATCGTGCAAAAAGAACTGGTGCATGTTGCGGTTGTAACGGCGCCAAAACTCGGCCGGTGTACGCGCGGTGAATGGCTTGGCCATGTAGTCCCGGGCCGTGCCGCCCCCCAGCCGCCATAGCGCTGCCGCGGCCTCCAGCCCACAGGTGATCGCCAGCATGAGCGCGAGCACTTTGCTGCAATGCTCAAGCAGAAATGGCCAGCCGTGCCAATCCAGCGCCAGCAGTTTGTGCAGCAGCGCGATGCCGATGGCACTGCCGAGCGAGCCCAGGGCCAGGTTCGAGAGGTTCTGCCGCCTTGATGGGCGCCGCTCTTGTGGCAAGCAACGCCGAACATGCACGAAGGGATTGGCCAGAAAGGCCAGGTACTCGCAGCGAGTCGGGGCCGTTCTCGAACGGGCATCGAGCCAGACATCGATGACTTTGACGGCTGCGATGGCTGCCGACATGGACGCCAAGAACCGAAGTAGCGGCTGGCTGGCGGGCACCAGCCAGGGCGACAAGACGATCAGAAGGCAGACCCCGAACGGAGCACGCCACCTCGCCGCGCCTGGTTTGACGAGCAGCGGAAACGCGACAAAGGCCAACAAGTACGGGGCAATAAACCCAACGATCGTGAGTAGCATCAAATCCCGCAGCACAGCCTATCTAACGTTTCACTTCATCCAAACCCGCGCATTACGGAACATGCGCAGCCACGGGCTGTACTGGTCGGGTGCGCCGCCGGTCCAACTCATTTGCAGGTTGCGAAACACGCGCTCGGGGTGGGGCATCAGCGCGGTGAAGCGCCCGTCGGCGGTGGTGACTGCTGTCAGACCGCCGGCGCTGCCGTTGGGGTTGAGCGGGTAGGCCTCGGTGGGCCGGCCATGATGATCGACGAAGCGCATCGCACCCAACACACGCGCCGCGTTGCCGCGGGTTGAAAAATCCACCCGCCCTTCGCCATGCGCCACCGCAATGGGCAAGCGGCTGCCGGCCATGCCGTTGAAGAACACCGATGGGCTGGCCATCACCTCGACCATGCTCAAGCGCCCTTCGAACTGCTCGCTGCGGTTGCGCACGAACAGCGGCCAGTCTTGCGCACCAGGGATGAGGGCGGCGAGTGCGGCGAACATCTGGCAGCCGTTGCACACGCCCAGGGCCAATGTTTCAGGGCGGTTGAAGAAGGCGGCGAACTGCTCAGCCAACATCGGGTTGAACAGGATCGAACGCGCCCAGCCCTGGCCGGCACCCAGCGTGTCGCCATAGCTGAAGCCGCCACAGGCCACCAGGGCTTGGTATTGATCGAGCCGGGCGTGGCCGGCTTGCAGGTCGCTCATGTGAACGTCGAAGGTGTCGAAGCCAGCCAGCGCCATGGCGTAGCTCATTTCGACCTGGCTGTTCACGCCTTGCTCGCGCAGGATCGCCACCTTGGGCCGGGCGCTGTGAACGAAGGGCGCGGCCACATTCTCGCTGTCGTCGAACGTTAGCTCCGCCTGCAAGCCCGGGTCGCCTGAAGCGCCGATGCCGGCATGCTCGGCATCCGCGCATTCGGGGTTGTCGCGCAGGCGGGCGATGCGCCAGCTCACCTCGTCCCAGGCCTGGTGCAGGCCTTGGAGTGGCGCTTCGAACTGGCACTTCGCATCGCGCCAGACTTCCATCCGCGCCGCGCCATTGCCCCGGCCCACCACATGCGCATGGCGGCTCAAGCCGTGCTGGCGCAAGGTGGCCATCACGGCGTCGCGTTCGCTGCGGCGCACTTGAATCAGCACGCCGAGTTCCTCATTGAACAAGGCCTTGAGCGTCAGCTCAGCGCGCCGCACGCTGACCTGGCCGGCCCAGTTCTTGGCATCGCCCACTTCGGCGCGGCTGTCGGCGATGCCGTCGCTTTCGGTGATGAGCATGTCCACGTTCAGGCTCAGGCCCACATGGCCGGCAAAGGCCATTTCGCAGGCCGCGGCCCACAGGCCGCCGTCGCTGCGGTCGTGGTAGGCGAGGATCTGGCCGGCCGCGCGCAGCTCATTCACAACGTTAACCAGCGCCTTCAACGCGGCCGGGTCGTCCAGGTCAGGCACTTCATCACCAAACTGCCCCAGCACCTGGGCCAGCATCGAGCCACCCATGCGCATGCGGCCCGCGCCCAGGTCGATGAGGATGAGCTCGTTCTCACCCGGCAGCCACTGCGGCGTGAGCGTGCCGCGCACGTCTTCGAGCGCGGCAAAGGCGGTGACGATGAGCGACACCGGCGCCGTGACCTGCCGCGGCACGCCGTCTTCGGCCCAGCGCGTGCGCATCGACAGCGAATCCTTGCCCACCGGCACGCCCACGCCCAGCGCCGGGCACAGCTCCAGGCCCACGGCGCGCACCGTGTCGTACAGCGCCGCGTCTTCACCGGGTTCACCGCAGGCCGCCATCCAGTTGCAACTGAGCTTTACATGCGACAAGGTGATGGGCGCGGCAAGAAGGTTCGTGATCGCCTCGCCCACCGCCATGCGGCCCGATGCCGGCGCGTTCAACGCCGCCAGCGGCGTGCGTTCGCCCATGCTCATGGCTTCACCGGCAAAGCCCACGTAATCGGCCAAGGTGACCGCGCAATCGGCCACCGGCACCTGCCAGGGGCCGACCATCGGGTCGCGGTGGCTCAGGCCGCCCACGGTGCGGTCGCCAATGGTGATGAGAAAGCGCTTGCTGGCCACGCTGGGGTGGCGCAGCACATCAAACGCCACCTGCTTCAGCGCCACATCGTCCAGGTTCAACGGCGGCTCGCTGCGCGCCACACGGCTAACGTTTCGATGCATGCGCGGCGGCTTGCCCAGCAGCACATCAAGCGGCATCTCGATGGGCCGCGCCTCACCGTCTTGCAGCACCAGGTCTTGCGCCTGTGTGGCCACACCCACCACGGCATAGGGGCAGCGCTCGCGCTGGGCCATGGCGTCAAACAGCGGCAGCGCGTCGGCGGCCACGGCCAGCACATAGCGTTCCTGGCTTTCGTTGCACCAGGCCTCGCGCGGGCTCAAGCCCGTTGCCTGCAACGGCACTTTGCGCAAGTCGAACAGCGCACCGCGGCCGGCGCCATGCACCAGCTCGGGGAAGGCGTTGCTCAGGCCGCCCGCGCCCACATCGTGAATCGCCAGCACCGGGTTGGCATCGCCCAAGGCCCAACAATGGTTGATGACCTCTTGCGCGCGGCGCTGCATTTCCGGGTTGCCGCGCTGCACGGAGTCAAAGTCCAGCGCCTGCGCGTTGCTGCCTGCCGCCAATGAACTGGCCGCGCCGCCGCCCAGGCCGATGCGCATGCCCGGGCCGCCAAGCTGAACCAGCAAGGTGCCGGCCGGGAACTCAAGCTTGTGGGTTTGGCTCGCGCTGATGGCACCCAGGCCGCCGGCGATCATGATCGGTTTGTGATAACCGCGCTGTACACCGGACACCGTCTGTTCGAAGACGCGAAAGTAGCCGCCCAGGTTGGGCCGGCCGAATTCGTTGTTGAACGCGGCGCCGCCCAACGGGCCTTCCAGCATGATTTGCAGCGCACTGGCCATGTGCGCCGGCCGCGTGCCGGGCTCGCTTTCCCAGGGCTCGTGGCTGCCGGGCAGGTGCAGGTTCGACACCGAAAAGCCGGTCAAGCCCGCCTTGGGCCGGGCGCCGCGGCCCACCGCGCCCTCGTCGCGAATCTCGCCGCCTGCGCCGGTGGCGGCGCCGGCGAACGGCGAGATCGCCGTGGGGTGGTTGTGCGTTTCCACCTTCATCAGCACATGCACCAACTCGTGCCGCGCGGTATACAGTGGCGCATTGGTGTAGCCCTGCGGCAACCAACGTTCGACATGACTGCCTTGCATGACCGAGGCGTTGTCGCTGTACGCCACCACCGTGCGCTGCGGCGACGTGGCCTCGGTGTGGCGGATCATGCCGAACATGGAATGCGCTTGCGCCACGCCGTCAATGGTGAATTGAGCGTTGAAGATCTTGTGCCGGCAATGCTCGCTGTTGGCCTGCGCAAACATCATCAGTTCCACGTCGCTGGGGTTGCGGCCGAGTTGCCTGAACGCGGCCACCAGGTAGTCGATCTCGTCATCGCTCAGCGCCAGGCCCAGCGCCTGGTTTGCGGCCAGCAGCGCACCGCGCCCGGCGCCCAACACATCGACATGCTCCAGCGCCGGCGCGGCCTGGGCGGCGAACAGTGCGGTGGCCGCCTCGCCTTGAAAGGCCACGCTCTCGGTCATGCGGTCGTGCAGCACGGCGGCGCAGGCACCGAGTTCCTGTTCAGACAGCGGTTTGGCCGCGCCAAGCAAGGGTGCCTTCAACTGCAAGCGGTATTCGGTGACGCGCTCCACCCGCAACACGTCGGCGCCGCAGTTGCGCGCAATGTCGGTGGCCTTGCTCGACCAGGGCGACACGGTGCCCAGGCGCGGCATCACCACGATCAGCGTGCCCGCGTCGGCGCCGGCCGGGCGCGGCGCGTAGTCGAGCAGCGCGCCGAGCTTGTCATGCGTGGCGCGGTCGGGCGCTTGCGCGCTGGCCACCCAGTGCACGTGCTGCGAGCGCAGGCCGGTGATGCGTTCGCACAGCGCACGCAACGGCCCCAGCAGGGCCTGGGTGCGGAACTCGGAATGGGCGGTGCCGCCGATGAAGCGGCTCAGATGGGGGGCGTTGGAAGGCATGCGGTCCCGGAGGTTGGGCGGTGCGGGCCGGCTTACTGCCTGGCCGTGGCGGCAGCGGCGATGACCCTCGTGTGCGGCCGATTTTATGGGCGCAATGGGATAATCCTCACCCATGGCGATCACCCTCAAAACCCCCGCAGACATCGAAGGCATGCGCCTGGCCGGCCGCTTGGCGTCGGAAGTGCTGGACATGCTCACCCCCCACATCAAGCCCGGCGTCAGCACCGAAGCGCTGGACAAGCTGGCGCACGAACACATGGTGCACGTTCAAGGCGGCACCCCCGCGCCGCTGAATTACGCGCCGGCAGGCTACACGCCCTACCCCAAGTCGATCTGCACCTCGGTCAACCATCAAGTCTGCCATGGCATCCCGAATGAGCGGCCGCTGAAGAACGGCGACATCCTCAACATCGACGTCACCGTCATCAAGAACGGCTGGCATGGTGACACCAGCCGCATGTTCGTTGTGGGCGAAGGCAGCATCCAGGCCAAGCGGCTGTGCCAGCTCACGCACGAGGCCATGTGGAAGGGCATCCTTCGCGTCAAGCCCGGCGCGCGGCTGGGCGACATCGGCCATGCGATCCAGATGTTCGGCGAATCGAACGGCTTTTCGATCGTCCGCGAGTTCTGCGGCCACGGCATCGGCGCGCGCTTTCATGAAGAGCCGCAGGTGCTGCACTATGGCCGCCCGGGCACGCTGGAAGAACTGGTGCCGGGCATGACCTTCACCATCGAGCCCATGGTCAACGCCGGGCGGCGCGAGATCCGCGAAATGGGCGACGGCTGGACCATCGTCACCAAAGACCGTTCGCTGTCGGCGCAGTGGGAGCACACCGTGCTGGTCACCGACACCGGTTACGAGGTGCTCACGCTGTCGGCCGGCAGCCCGCAGCCGCCGGCTTTCGTCAACGGTTAATTTGCTGCCCGTGTCAGAACCCTCGCTGCGCCAGCGCCTGGCGGCCCGGCGCACCGAGCTGATCACGCAGTTCAACGCCGCCCGCCCCACCGGCCCGGCGGCCACCCGGCTGTGCCGGGCGTTGGCCGGCTGTGTGGATGACGCGCTGCAGGCCCTGTGGCAACACGCCGCGCTGCCCGAGGGCACCAGCCTGGTGGCCGTGGGCGGCTATGGCCGCGGCGAGCTGTTCCCGTACTCGGATGTCGATCTGCTGCTGCTGCTGCCCGCGGGCATGGGCCATGACGACGCCACAACGCCCGCGCGCGAGGCCCTGCGCCAAGGAGCGGCAGACTTCATCACCCAGTGCTGGGACGCCGGGCTCGACCCGGGCGCATCGGTGCGCACGGTGGCCGAGTGCCTGGCCGAGGCGCAGGCCGACGTGACGGTGCAGACCGCCTTGCTCGAAGCCCGCCTGGTGGCCGGCAACAAGCGCTTGTTCAACGAATTGCGCAGCGCCCTCGACCACGCCATGGACCCGCGCGCCTTCTACCGCGCCAAGCTGCTGGAAATGCGCCAGCGCCATGTCAAGCACGAAGACACGCCCTACTCGCTGGAGCCCAACTGCAAGGAAAGCCCGGGTGGCCTGCGCGACTTGCAGGTGGTGGCCTGGGTCGCCCGCGCCGCCGGGCTGGGGCGCCATTGGGCCGAGCTGGCGGCCAAGGGTTTGATCACGCCGTTCGAGGCGCGCCAGTTGCAAAAGCATGAAGGCACGCTCAAGCTGATCCGCGCCAAGCTGCACGCCCTGGCCGGGCGGCGCGAAGACCGGCTGGTGTTCGACTTGCAAACCGCGCTGGCCGAAAGCTTCGGCTTCAAGGCCAGCGCGGCGCAGCGTTCGTCTGAAGTGCTGATGCGCCGCTACTACTGGGCGGCCAAGGCGGTGACGCAGCTCAACCAGATCATCCTGCTGAACATTGAAGAGCGCGTCAGCGGCTCGCAAGACGCGCCGATGCGCGAGATCAACGCCCGCTTTCGCGACCGCGCCGGCATGCTTGAAGTGGCACGCGACGACCTGTACACCGACAACCCGCATGCCATTCTGGAAACCTTCCTGATCTATGCGCAGACGCCGGGCATCAAGGGCCTGTCAGCGCGCACGCTGCGCGCGCTGTACAACGCCCGCGGCGTGATGGACGCGGCCTTTCGCCGCGACCCGATCAACCGCGAGAACTTTCTCGACCTGCTGCGCCAGCCCCAGGGCGTGACGCACGCCTTTCGGCTGATGAACCAGACCTCGGTGCTGGGGCGCACGCTGTGGGTCTTTCGTCGCATCGTCGGGCGTATGCAGCACGACTTGTTCCACGCCTACACGGTGGACCAGCACATCCTGATGGTGCTGCGCAACGTGCGCCGCTTCTTCATCCCGGAGCACGGGCACGAGTACCCTTTCTGCTCGCAACTCGCCGGGCAATGGGATGCACCTTGGCTGCTCTACGTGGCCGCCCTCTTTCACGACGTGGCCAAGGGCCGTGGCGGCGACCATTCCGATCTGGGCGCCGTGGAAGTGAGGCGTTTTTGCCGCGAGCACAATGTGTCGCGTGAAGACAGCGGTTTGGTCGAGTTTCTGGTGCGCCACCACCTCACCATGAGCCGCGTGGCGCAGAAGGAAGATTTGAGCGACCCCGACGTCATCACCGCCTTCGCCAAGCTGGTGGGCAGCGAACGCCGCCTGACCGCACTGTACCTGCTGACGGTGGCCGACATCCGCGGCACCAGCCCCAAGGTGTGGAATGCCTGGAAGGGCAAGCTGCTGGAAGACCTGTACCGCCTGACCTTGCGCGCGCTGG
>JAYUQE010000196.1:0-12903 GCA_043756905.1 Burkholderiales bacterium
TGCGGCAGGCCTGCGTTGAGCAGGGCGTGCAGGACCCGGCTGAGGTGGGGCTCCTGCAAGGGGTACCAGCGGCCGAAATCAGACACCCTGAACTCAGGCTCCAGGGCCATGAACTCCTCTGCCAAGGCCCTGGCCTGCGTGCTTTCGCCACCCAGCGCCAACGCGGCAATCAACAGGCGCAGTGCGGCCTTGTAGCCTGGGTTCAGGCGCCGCGCCTGGGCCAGCCAGGCCGCGGCTTCATCGTGCCGGCCCAGCACCAAGGCGGCGGTGCCGCGCGTGGTGAAAAACGCAAAACAATTCGGGTCGCGCGGCGAAAGCCGCAGCGCCTGTTGCACCCGCTCCAGTGCTTGCTCACCCTGGCCCAGGTAGGCCAGCGTGGTGGCGCTGCGCGCCCAGGCCACCGCGCAGCTCGGGTTGATGGTCAAGGCCTGATCGAACAAGGCCATGGCCTGCACGAATTGCTTGCTCAGGAAGGCGTGCACATGGCCGGCCACCGCCAACACCGCGGCATCGCTCGGATCCAGCTGCACCGCTTGCTGCGCATGGCTGATCGCGGCTTGCCGGTCTTGCTCGACCTGCATCGAGCGCCCCTCACCAACGCGCAGGTTGTGCCACCAGGCCAGTTGCGCGTGGGCTTGCGCGTAGCCGTCGTCAAGCGCCAACGCACGGTGAAAGTGTTGCGCCGCTTCGCTGGCGTTGGCGTGCGCAAAGTCGTGCATCAAGGCCATGCCGCGCAGCAGGCAGTCGTAGGCACTGGCGTTGGCGGTGGGCCGGCGCATGCGCTCGTGGATCTCGGCGGCCAGAATCTGCGGGTCAATGGTGGCGGCAATGTTGGCGGCGAGCTGTTCCTGAAAGCCCAGCACGTCTTGCATGCTGCCGCTGAAGGGTTGCTCCAGAACCGTGGTTTGGCTGGCCAGGTGGCGCAGGCTCACCTGAATGTGTAGCTCATGTTGCTGGCGCCGCAGCGTGCCCGTGAGCACATAGTCGGCGCCCAGGTTGCGGGCGGCACGCTGGCTGTCCGGGCTGCCCTGCGCGACGGCCAGGCTTGAGCTGTGCGCGATCACGGCCAGCGACTTGTTCAGCGACAAAAAAGCGATCACCTGCTCCGTCAACCCGGTGGCCAGGTAGGCGTCAGCCTCGCCGCCCAGGTTGTGCAGGGGCAGCACCGCCAGCGTGGGCAACTGGCGCAGCGCGCTGCGCAATTCGCTGCCCACCGCGGGCACCGGTGGCGGGCGCAGCAGCCACAGCGCCTGCGCCGAAACCTTGCCTTGGCGCGACCCGGCGTCCAGGGGCAAAAACACCGCCGCCAACTTCTCGGCCAGGAACACGCGCACGCTGTTGCTGATCAACACCTCGTCGTGCTGCGCCAGGCCATGCAGTTCTTCAAGTTCGCGGTTGCCCATGCCCAGGAGTTTGCCGTCGTCAACGATGGCGTCATCCACAACGATGGCGATGCGCAGATGCAGCCGCAAGGTGCTGGCGCCGGCGCCGGGCAAAGTCTGGCTGGCCTGTTGTTGCAACTGCATGGCCCACTGCGCCGCGTCAACCACGCTGGCAAACTCCATGCGCATGCGTTCAGGCGTTAACTCCTCGGGCTGCCCCGCGTGGTCGCGCAAGCTGGGCTCCAGGGTCGTGGCACGCAGCGCCTTCCAGGCCGCCAGCGCTTGTTCAGGCTGGCGCGCAATGAGCTTGCTCCAGCCCGGCACGCTGGCCATCACCAAGGCCACCAGGCGCCTGTGCAAACGGCTGCCCGCTGCGGGCGCCAGGGGGGCAGGGGCCGTTGCCGCGCTGCCCAGCGCCAGGCGGTAGCCGCGGCCCGGCACGGTGGCAATGGCGGCGCTGCCCAAGGCCTTGCGCAGTGCTGAGATCTGCACCGTAAGGTTGTTTTCTTCCACCACCTGGCCAGGCCAGACCAGGTCGATCAATTCATTCTTGCTCACCAGCCGCTCAGGGCGCTGCGCCAGCGCCAGCAGCACGTCAAACGCGCGCGCACCCAGGGCGATGTTGACCCCAGCCAGCCAGACCTGGCGCTGCACGGGGTGTACTTCCAGCGCCTCCAGGCGCAGCATTTCTGCCATGGCTCCTACGCTCTTACTTTTGATTGGCGTGCCCGATTCTGCGCGCGCCCGGCCAGCTTGACAGACCCCGGGGCGCAGCTTTAGCAATGCTTAACACTGCTTAAGGACGCCGCGCCCGCGCTGCCGCCATAGTCGCCAACAAGGGGGGAGCCAGGCAATGACCGTGACCTTGACGCAGGTGCTGCAGCAGCAAAACCAGCTCTTGTTGTATGGCCAACAGGTGTCTGACTTCTACCTGCGTGGCGACCTGGGCCTGGGCGTGCAGCCCGACGGACCCGTTGGCTTTGCCTGGATCCACGCCATGCAGCTTGCGCATGGCGCGCGCCAGCCCCTGGCTGCGCCGTTGCTCATGAGCATGCATGGGCCCGGCCAAACCTGTGAACACCCAACGGTGCCCGATGAGCGCTGTTGGCGGGTGGACAAAGAGGCCTTCAGCGTGCGCATGGTGCCCAGCCGCAAGACCTGGGCCGAGTGGCTGGCCTTGAGCGAACTCAAGCCGGATTGATCGGCGTGCGCCCGGCACACGCCCAGCACCTGCCCAGCACCTGCCCAGCACCTGCCGGCGCGTGGTGAGGCGCTCAGTAATCCCCGCGCGGCACCAGGCTCATCAGCATGCGCGAAAAGCCGCCGTCAACCGTTAACTCCTGGCCGGTGATGTAGGCGCTCAGGTCGCTGGCCAGGAACAGCACCGCCTGCGCCACGTCGTGCGGCTGGCCGATGCGCCCGGCCGGTATCGCCGCGCTCATGCGTTCGGTGTTGCCGGGCAGGTCGTAGCGCGCCTGGGTAAGCGGCGTGCGCGTCATGCCCGGGCACACGGCGTTGCTGCGTATGCCGTGGCCGCCCCATTCCACCGCGAGCTGGCGCGACAACATGGCGATGCCGGCCTTGGCCACGCTGTACGAGCCGGCCTGCGGCGTGGCATGTTCGGCGGCGATGCTGGCGATGTGCACCAGCGCGCCGCGGCCGCGCGGCCGCATTTGCGCCGCGAAGGCCTGCGAACACAGGAAGGCGCCGGTGAGGTTGACGGCCAGCGTGGCGTTCCAGTCTTCCAGGCTTAACGTTTCAAGCAAGCCGGCGCGGATGATGCCGGCGTTGTTGACCAACACGTCGCACGGCCCCAGCGCGGCCAGGCTGCGCTGCGCCGCCTGGGCCACGCTGGCGGCCTGGCTGACGTCACACTCAATGGCCACGGCCTGGCCGCCCTGGCCGGTGACTTCAGCCACCGTGGCCTGTGCGCCTTCAGCGTTGCGGTCCAGCACCGCCACGCGCGCGCCCTGCGCGGCCAAGGCCAGCGCGACGGCGCGGCCAATGCCGCTGCCCGCACCGGTGACCCCGGCCACGCGGCCGGCCAGGCCCAGGAAGTTTGAGGAGGCGGGGTTGCTCATGGCTTGGCTTTCAAGGAGCGCGTGGTCTGTTTCAGGTTGAGTTTTACCGATTGGTACTTGCCCGTACCTGACAATATCTTAACGGTACCAAACGGAATGTCTCTTGACAATCCGAGCTGGCAATCCGAGCCGGCAATCCGAGCCGGCCACGGCTGGCCTTCTGGCGGCGAACACCCATACAGCGCCGTGAATCGCTGAACTAGCATCCGCGGCATGAGCGACGTTCATGCCGTCACCCGCCTGTGCCGGGCCAGCACACGAGAGGCCTTGGCACTGCTGTCGCAGGCGCCGGGGCTGGCGCGCTGGAACCTGGGCCTGTGGCACACGCAAGACGCGCCGGGTGGTTTGCTGCAAGGCCGTTCGTTGTTTGATGGCGTGCTGGGCCTGGCGCAGGTGGTCGTCCATGCCGGGCACGGCTTGGTGGAGTACCACGTGGGCAGCACGGCCACGGCCCTGGTGCCGCGCATCCAGGCCCGCGTGCAGCCCGGGCTGGAACTGGGTTTTGCGGCGAGCCATTGCCTGGTCACCTTGCTGGCCTGGCGCAGTGCCGACATGAGTGATGAACGCTGGCAGCGCCTGTGCGCGGTGCACGAGGTGGAGATTGACCTCATCCGCGCGCAACTTGAAGCCATGCCCGGGGCTGATTCGTGACGCTCACGCTGGCCGCTTGCGCAGCGCTCGACGCGGCGCCCAACCCGCTGGCCGGCGCCGCAGCGGCCTTCGCCCCGGGCGCGCCGGGCACTTTTTACTTCGACGCCAACTCCATCGGCCCCATGCCGGCGGCCGTGCCGCAACGCCTGGCCGCCCTGCTGAACGACGGCTGGCGCGTGGCGCGGCGGCGCAGCTGGAACGAGGCCGACTGGCTGGCGCAGCCGCGCGCGCTGGGCGCCGCTCTGGCGCCGGTGATTGGCGCCGGCGCTGATGACGTGCTGGTGTGCGACAGCACCAGCATCAACCACCACAAGCTGCTGCACCTGGCCCTGTGCGTGGCCAAGGCGCGGCGCACCATCGTCATCGAAGACGGCGCGTTTCCGTCCAACCGCTATGCCGCGCAAGCCCTGGTGAAACGCGGCGTGGCCGGACTGCGCAGCATCCGCAGTGCCGCTGCCCTGGCCGCTGCGCTGGCGCCGGGCGATGTGGCCGTGGTGTCGCTGTCGCACGTTGACTACCGCAGCGGCGAGCGGCTGGACATGGCCGCGCTCACGGCGTGTGCACATGAGCATGGCGCGTTGGTGCTGTGGGATGTGTCGCATTCGGCCGGTGCCGTGGCCGTGCATCTGCGCCAGGCGAATGCCGACCTCGCCGTGGGCTGCGGCTACAAGTACCTGTGCGGTGGCCCCGGCGCGCCGGCCTTGATGTATATGCACCCACGCTGGCAAGCCGCGGCCTGGCCGGCGCTGGCGGGCTGGATGGGCCATGCCGACACCTTTGCCTTCGCGCCCGAGTTCGAACCCGCCGCCGGCATGGCGCGCTTTCAAGTGGGCACGCCGGCCGTGCTGGCCAACGCGGCTTTCGCCGCGGCGGCCGACATCTGGCGCAAGGTGGACATGGCCGCGCTGCACGAGCGCCACCGCAGCCTGACCGAGACCCTGGTGCAACTGGTGGATGAACACTGTGCACCGCTCGGCGTGGTGCTGGCCGGCCCGCGTGACCATGCCCGGCGTGGCGGCCATGTGGCGCTGCGCTTTGCGGCGCCGCAGGCCAGCGTGAATGCGCTCGGCCAGGCGCTGGTGGCAGCGGGCGTGGTGGTCTCCACGCGCCAGCCCGACTCGCTGCGTTTTGGCATCCACCCCTTGACCACGCAGCACGCCGACCTGTGGTGGGCCGTGCAACGCCTGGCCGGCATCTTGCAGAGCAACGTTTGGCGCGAGCCACGCTTCCAGGGCGCGTCGATATGAGCGCCGTGGGCACAAGCCGATCCGCCCGCCTGGCGGCCGACATCGGCGGCACCTTCACCGACGTGGTGCTGGAAACCGCGCGCTCGCGCTACTCGTGCAAGGTGCTGACCACGCCGCGCCAGCCTGAACTCGGCGTGATGCAAGGCATCGCGCGCCTGCTGTCCGAATCCGGCGTGCGCGCCGCTGACATTGGCCTGGTCATCCACGGCACCACGCTGGCCACCAATGCGCTGATCGAACGCAAGGGCGCGCGCACGGCCCTGCTCACCACCGCGGGCTTTCGTGATGTGCTTGAAATGGGCTTCGAGAAGCGCTACGAGCAATACGACCTGAACATCGAACGCCCGCCTGAACTGGTGCCGCGAGCGTTGCGCTTCACCGTGCCAGAACGCCTGGCGGCCGATGGCACGCTGCTGCGCGAGCTGAGCCAAGCTGATGTGCGCCAGGCCGCGCAGGCCATGCGCAGCGCGGGCGTGCAGGCCGTGGCCATCGGTTTCATCAACGCCTATGCCTGGCCGGCACATGAGCAGCAAGCGCGGCAATGGTTGGTTGAAGAACTGGGGCCTGAAGTCACGCTCTGCCTTTCCAGCGAGGTGTGCCCGGAAATGCGCGAATACGAGCGCTTTTCAACCACCTGCGCCAATGCCTATGTGCGCCCGCTGATGGCCAGTTACCTGGAACGTTTGCGTGCCAGCCTTGATGCGGCGGGCCTGCCGGTGCCGCTGCTGATGATGATGTCGGGCGGCGGCGTGACCACGCTGGAACTGGCGCGCCGCTTCCCCATCCGCCTGGTGGAAAGCGGGCCGGCCGGTGGCGCGATCCTGGCCAGCGCGCTGGCCCGTGAATGTGGTTTGAACGAGGTCATGGCCTTCGACATGGGCGGCACCACGGCCAAGGTCTGTTTGATCAGCGGCGGGCAGGCCGAACGCGCGCGGCGTTTTGAAGTCGGGCGGGTCTATCGCAACCTCAAGGGCAGCGGGCTGCCGCTGCGCATCCCGGTGATCGAGCTGGTGGAAATTGGCGCGGGCGGTGGCTCCATCGGCCGGGTGGATGCCTTGTCGCGCATCACCGTGGGGCCCGATTCAGCCGGTGCCGAACCCGGCCCGGCCTGCTACGGCCTGGGCGGTGAAGCGCCCACCGTGACCGATGCCAACCTGGTGCTTGGCCGCATCGAACCCAGCCGCTTTGCCGGTGGCCGCATGGCGCTCGATGTGGCCGCGGCGCAAGTGGCCTTGCTGAACGGCGTGGGTGCGGCGCTGGGCCTGGATGCCACCTGGGCCGCAGCGGGCATAGCAGAAATCGTTGAAGAGAACATGGCCAATGCGGCGCGCGTGCACGCCGTGGAACGCGGCAAGGCGCTGCGCAACTGCACCATGGTCGCCTTCGGCGGCGCCGCCCCGCTGCACGCTGCGCGCCTGGCGGCCAAGCTGGGCATCGGCCACATCGTTGTGCCGGCCGGCGCGGGCGTGGGCTCGGCCATCGGTTTCCTGCGCGCACCGGTGGCGTTTGAAGTGGTGCGCAGCGATGCCGGGCGCCTGAGTGGGGTTGATCTGACCCCCCGCAACACCCGCTTGCTGCAAATGGAAGCCGAAGCCCGCGCCGTGGTGGCGCCCGCGGCGCAGGTGGCCGGGCAAGCTAACCTGAGCTTGCAGGTGACGCGCCTGGCCGAGCTGCGCTACGAAGGCCAGGGCCACGAGTTGCGCGTGCAACTGCCCGCTGGCCCTTTGGATGACGCCGCCGTGCAGCGCCTGCTGGCCGACTTCGAAGCCGCATACGAACGCGCCTACGGCCTGCACATTCCGGGCGCGGCGGTGGAAGTGGTGACCTGGTCGGTCACCGTGGCCACGCCGCCGCTGCCGGGTGCGGTGGCGCAGTTGCTCAGTGCAGGCGCTGCGGCAGCGCCAATCGGCCAACGCGAAGTGTGGGAGCCGGCGCTGGGTCACACGGTTAACTTCAATCTGCACTGGCGTTTTGACCTGCCCCCCGGCGCCACGCTGGCCGGCCCGGCCCTGGTGCTGGAACATGAAACCAGCACGCTCGTGCCGGCGGGTTGGCAAGTGCGCGTCGACAGCCAGCATCATTTGCACCTTCATCTACAAATCCCAAGCGCATGAACGCGAATCCCGCGCGCAGCGACCCACTTGCCGCCATCCGCACCCAGGTGATGTGGAACCGCCTGATCGCCGTGGTGGAAGAACAGGCGCAGGCCTTGCTGCGCACCGCCTTCGGCTCGGTGGCGCGCGAGGCCGGCGACCTTTCCGCCGGCGTGTACGACCTGCACGGCCGCATGCTGGCCCAGGCCGTCACCGGCACGCCTGGCCACGTGAACAGCATGGCCGCGGCGGTGGCGCATTTCATCGAACGCTTCCCGCTGCCCAGCATGCGCGCGGGCGATGTCTTCATCACCAACGACCCCTGGCTGGGCACCGGGCATTTGTTCGACTACGTGGTGGTGACGCCGGTGTACCTGGCAAGTGCAAACGTACAGGGCAACGCAGCCGTGGCGCTGTTTGCGTCCACCTGCCACACCATCGACGTGGGCGGTGTGGGCTTCTCGGCCGAAGCGCGCTCGGTGTTCGAAGAAGGCACCTGCATTCCGCACCTGCGGCTGGTGGCCGCGGGGCAGCTGAATGAAGACGTGCTGGCCATCATCCAGGCCAATTCGCGCAACCCGGTCGAGGCGCGCGGCGACATCCTGTCACTGGTGAGTTGCAATGAAGTCGGCGCGCTAAGGCTGCGCGACATGATGGCCGAGTTCGCGTTGACCAGCATCGACCCGCTGGCCGCACACATCATCGAACATTCACGCCAGGCCACACGCGCGGCCATTGCGCGGCTGCCGCAAGGCCGCTGGCGCGCGCACATGCGGCTCGACGGCTACGAAGCGCCGATCGACCTGCATGCCGAGTTGCACAACGACGGTGAACGCATCGTGGTCGATTACGCCGGCTCGTCCGCCGCATCGGGCCGCGGCATCAATTCGCCCAAGTGCTACACCGACGCCTATTCAGTCTTCGGTTTGAAGTGCCTGGTCGCCCCCGAAGTGCCCAACAACGCCGGCTCGCTCGAACCCTTCGAGGTGCGCGCCACGCCGGGCTCCATCGTCCACCCGCTGCGCCCGGCGCCGGTGACGGCGCGCCATGTGGTGGGCCAGATGCTGCCCGACCTGATGTTCGGTTGCCTCGAAGCGGCGCTTGCCGGCCAGGTGCCGGCTGAATCCGCCGGCAGCATCTGGGTGCTGGCCATGCAGGGCATGCAGGCTGGAACGCCACCCTTCAACACCATGAGCGTGGGCCTGGGTGGCACCGGGGCGCGGCCGGGCAAGGATGGCCTGTCCACCACGGCCTTCCCTTCCGGCGTGGGCGGCATACCGGTGGAGGTGACCGAAGCGCAGGCGCCGCTGGTCTTCTGGCACAAGGAATTTTTGTGCGATTCGGGCGGCGCGGGGCTGCACCGCGGCGGCCTGGCGCAGCGCATCGTGGTGGGCGCCCGCGCGGGCGTGGCCTTCACCTGCGCCGCCGCCACGTTTGACCGCCGCGCGCACGCCGCACGTGGCCGCCAGGGCGGGCACGATGGTGCGCTGGGCCTGGCTGTTGTTGACATTGAAGGCGCCAGCACCGGGTTTGAAGGCAAGGGCACGATCCATGTGCCGGCTGGCGCAACGTTGCGTGTTGATCTACCCGGCGGCGGCGGCTTTGGTGATGCGCGCTTGCGGGCCCGCGCACAGGTGGCGGCCGATGTGGCTGCTGGGTTCGTCAGCCATGAAGCGGCGTTGCGCTTGTATGGACAACCCGAGCTGCAACCCGAATCTGTTGAACTGACCCCCACAACGGCCGACCGCCATGATCACGCTTGAAGACTGCCTGGCGCTGGACGCCGCTGACCAAACCGGAAGCTTGAGTGGGCAGTTCGAGCCGCCGCCACCGGGCCAGATTTTTCTCGACGGCAACTCCATCGGCGCCATGCCGCGCAGCGTGCCGCAGCGCATGGCCCAGGCGCTGCACGGCGAATGGTCGGCGCTGCGCCGCCAGGCCTGGCACCGGGCCGACTGGCTCGATGCACCACAACGCATTGGCGCCGCCCTGGCCGGGCTGCTCGGCGCGCCGGCGCAGGATGTGATTGCGGTGGACAACACCAGCCTGAACCTGCACAAGCTGCTGGCCTATGGCCTGCAACTGGCTGCGGCTGAAGGCGCGCGCCGCGTCATCGTTTACGAGGCCGATGGCTTTCCCACCGACGCGCATGTGGTGCAGGGCATCGTGCGCCACGGCCAGGGGCGCTGGCAGGCGCGGCCCATTGCGTCTCCAAGCGAATTGGCCGATGCGCTGCAAGCCGATGTGGCCATGGTGCTGCTGGCGCATGTGGACTACCGCGCTTCAGCGCGCTGGGACTTACCCGCCACCACCGCCGCGGTGCACGCCGCCGGCGCACGCGTGCTGTGGGATTTGTCGCACAGCGCCGGTGTGGTGCCCATTGGCCTGGCTGAGAGCGGCGCCGACTTTGCCGCGGCCTGCGGCTACAAGTACCTGTCCGGCGGGCCGGGGGCGGCGGCGCTGGCCTACATCCGCCATGATCTGCAGAGCCGCGATTGGCCCGCCCTGCCCGGCTGGCTGGGCCATGCCGACCGCATGAACTTTCGCGCGCAATACGAGCCGGCGCCGGGGCCCTTGTCACTGGTCAGCGGCACCATGCCGGTGTTGCAGAACGTGGCCATGGAATGCGCCGCTCGCATCTGGGCCGGGGTTGAGCCGGCGCTGCTGTTCGCCAAGCACCGCAGCTTGTCTGAAACGTTGGTGTCGTTGATGGAACAGCAATGCGGCGCGCTGGGCGTGCGGCTGCTGTCGCCAGCCACCTACACGCAGCGCGGCGGCCACCTGGCCTTCAGTTGCCCGGGCGGCGGGCCCACTTGCGAGGCCTTGCTGGCGGCCGGTGTGGTGACCTCGTTTCGCCAGCCAGATGTGATCCGCTTCGGCCTGGCACCGGCCACGGTGTCGCACGCCGATCTGTGGCACGCCGTGGCGCGCCTGCGCAACATCCTGTTAAACGAAACCTGGCGCGACGCGCGCTTTCAAGAGGTGTCGGTATGAGCCCCGCCCGGCCGCCCGAAGGGGCGCGCACCGCAGTGCGCAGCACGAAGGATGCCTTATGAATGCCAAACCAAGAAGCTGGGTCAGCAGCGGCTCGCCCTGGGAAGAACTGGCCGGCTATGCGCGCGCGGTGGTGCAGGGTGACTGGGTCTTCGTCTCCGGCACGGTGGGCATCGACGCTGCAACCGGCGCCCTGGCCGCAGGCGCGCAGGCCCAGACGCAGTGCGCGCTCGACATCATCGAGCGTGCCCTGGCCGAAGCATCCGCCACCTTGCTCGACACCGTTCGCGTGCGCGCCTATGTGCCCGAGCGCGCGGACGTGGCGGCGGTCTCAAGCGTGCTCAAGCAGCGCCTGGGCGCGGCGCGGCCGGCCAACACCACGGTGTGCTGCCCGCTGGCGGTTGAGGGCGCGTTGGTGGAAATTGAAATCACCGCGCTGCGCCAAGCTGCACCATGACGGCCACACAACCGATGCTCGAACTGCGGCAGGTGAGCAAGGCCTTCGGCAACCTGCGTGCCGTGGACGGCGTTGACTTGCTCATCGAACCCGGCCACATCACCGGCCTGATCGGCCCCAACGGCGCGGGCAAGACCACGCTGTTCAACCTGATCGCCGGCACGCTGGCGCCCAGCGCCGGCAGCATCCACTTCATGGGCCAGCGTATCGATGGCTTGAGCCCTGACCGCATCTTCCAGCGCGGCCTGTCGCGCACCTTCCAGGTGCCGCGGCCCTTCCCGCAAATGACAGTGCTCGAAAACCTGATGCTGGTGCCCGGCGCACAACTTGGCGAGCGCTTCTGGAACAACTGGCTACGCCCTGCGCAGGTGGCGCGCCAGGAACGCCGCTCGCGTGAACGCGCCATGAGCGTGCTGCAAACCTGCGCGCTGGCAGATAAGGCGGGCCACTTGGCCGGGCGGCTTTCCGGCGGCCAGCACAAGCTGCTGGAACTGGCGCGGGTGCTGATGATCGAGCCCAAGCTGATCTTGCTCGACGAGCCCGCCGCGGGCGTGAACCCGGCGCTGCTGGAAACGCTGGTTGAGCGCATCGTCGCCCTGCACCGCAGCGGAATCTCGTTCTTGGTGATCGAGCACAACATGGAGCTGGTGATGAGCCTGTGCCAGCCCATCGTCGTGATGATGCAGGGGCAGGTGGTCACGCAGGGCAGCGCCGATGAAGTGCGCCAAGACCAGCGGGTGCTCGATGCTTATTTGGGCGAGGTGCCGGCTTGAGCCCCGCCCGGCCGTCCGAAGGGGCTCGCACCGCAGTGCGCAGCACGAAGGTTTCCTGATGAGCACAGACGAAACACCGCTGTTGCAGGTGCAAGACCTGGTGGCCGGCTATGTGCCTGGCTTGCCCATCGTGCACGGTGTAAACATTGAAGTGCGTGCGCGCGAAGTGGTGAGCATCATCGGCCCCAACGGCGCGGGCAAGAGTTCCATGCTCAACTGCATCAACGGCGTGTACCAGCCGCAGCAGGGTTCGATCAGTCTGCGCGGCCAGACGTTTCGGCACATGAACTCGCGCCAGGTCGCCGAGATGGGCGTGGGGCGCACCTTCCAGAGCCTGGCGCTGTTCAAGGGCATGAGCGTGCTCGACAACCTGATGTCGGGCCGCAATCTAAAGATTAAAAGCAATCTGCTGATGCAGGCGCTGGGCGTCGGACCGGCCCAAAAAGAAGAGTTTCGCCACCGCGAAGCCGTTGAAAAAATCATCGACTTTCTGGAAATCCAGGCCTACCGCAAAACGCCGGTGGGGCAACTGCCTTACGGCCTGCAAAAACGCGTTGACCTAGGCCGGGCGTTGGCGATGGAGCCGCAGGTGCTGCTGCTCGACGAGCCCATGGCCGGTATGAATGTCGAGGAAAAGCAGGACATGTGCCGCTTTGTTCTCGACGTGAACGACGAGTTTGGCACCACCGTGGTTTTGATCGAGCATGACATGAGCGTTGTCATGGACATCTCCGACCGCGTGGTGGTACTGGACTACGGCAAGAAAATCGGCGACGGCACACCCGATGAAGTGCGCAACAACCCGGAAGTGATTCGGGCTTATCTGGGGACGGAACACTGATGGCCCCGTCAATAGACCCTGGGATTGCTCTGACTTACTCCCTCTCCTCCCGGGAGAGGGCGTTCCCGTTTTCGCATTCCGCAATCGCTCGGGGGGAGCCCCTCACCCCAACCCTCTCCCCAAAGGGGCGAGGGGGCAATACAACCGTCCGTGCGACTGAAGCAAGGTAGATGGCAATGGCATTTTTTCTTGAGACTCTTCTTGGCGGCCTGATGGCAGGCGTGCTGTATTCGCTGGTGGCGCTCGGCTTTGTGCTGATCTTCAAAGCGTCTGGTGTGTTCAATTTCTCGCAAGGCGCGATGGTGCTGTTTGCAGCGCTGGCCATGGCGCGCTTTTCAGAGTGGATTCCGCAGTGGATGGGTTTTGAAAACAAACTCCTTGGCA
>JAYUQE010000197.1:0-4452 GCA_043756905.1 Burkholderiales bacterium
GCGCATGAAGCGCGCCTGGTAGATGGCCATGATCGGCCCCAAGCCCATCGACACTGTCGGGAACTGCCAGAAGCCCGGCATCAGCCACGGATGGGGATAGGAGCTCAAGCCCTTGCCATCGACTTCCTGGCGGAAATTCAGCATCTGCTCTTCGGTGATGCGCCCTTCCAGATAGGCCCGCGCATAGATGCCCGGCGCACTGTGGCCTTGCACGTAGAGCAGGTCGCCGCCGTGGGTGTCGTTCTCGGCATGCCAGAAATGGTTGAAGCCGGCCGCGAACATGTGGGCTAACGATTGAAATGAACTGATGTGGCCGCCGAGTTCGCTGCCATCGGCGGCATCTATGCGGTTGGCCTTGACCACCATGGCCATCGCGTTCCAGCGCATGTAGGCGCGCAAGCGCCCCTCGAGTTCGAGGTTGCCCGGGCTGCGCGCTTCGTTTTCGGGCTCGATGGTGTTGACGTAGCCGGTGGTGGCAGAGAAGGGCCGGTCCACGCCATGCTGGCGCGCTTCTTCGATAAGCTGTTCAAGCAGGAAGTGAGCGCGCTCCTGGCCTTCGGTGGCGATGACCGCGCCCAGCGCATCGAGCCATTCGCGGGTTTCCTGGGCATCAGGGTCGGGCTTGGCGGTGGCGGGCGCTGAATCGGGCAGGTCGGGCATGCGCGTCTCCTCTCAAATTGATGGTGCCTGGCAATCGTGCCACGGTGGGCTGCGTTTTGAGCCCGGGCGGGAGTGTCGCACAGCTTTTATGATTTTCCAAATTACGATAGTTAATTTCATATACCGAAATTATTAAATTTGGCGCCACGCGCCTTCGGATGCTGGCCGCGCATGGTCGCGGCGCGGCGCGGCGGGCCCCAATAATCCGCGCCATGCAAAAGAGGCCTCCAGCCAATTCATTCGCGGCGCTGGCCCTGGCCCGGTTGCGCCGCTTCTTCGCGCGTTGGTGGCGTGCGCAGTCACCGTCGCGGCAAGACCGCTTCGTGACGCTGGCCCCGCTGACTTCGGTGCTGTTGTTCCTGGCGGCCATCATTTCGGCCTTCTGGTACCTGCGCAACGAGGAGATCGAGCGCGAAACGGATTCAGTCAAGCGCGACACCGAAATCACTCAGCAGCAGATTCGGCTGCACCTGATCGAGAACCAGGAGCAGTTGATCCGCATGGCGCGCGAGCTGGTGCAGCGCGACATCGACACCGAAGACTTCACCGGCCAGGCCGCGGCGTTCGCGCGCGACCGACCCGAGATCACGCACCTGGCCTGGGTGGGCCCGCAGCGCAGCCGCCGCGCCGTGCATTGGGCGCCGCTGCACCACCCGCACCCCGGCGCGGGGGACGCCGCACAGAAGGCGTCGCTGCCGCAGGCTGAACCGCCCAATGCACCGGAAGGCGCCTTCCTCGCGGCGCGCGACCTGCGCCAGCCGATGTATTCGGCCGCGTTCAAGGATTCCGCCGGCTCCATGGTCTTCCAGGTGCACGTGCCGCTGGTGGAGCGAGGTGCCTTCGCCGGCACCGTGCTGGCCGAGTACTCGATCGATGCGCTGGTGCGCTTCTTCGTGCCCGAAGACGTGGCGCGGCGCCACATGATCGCGGTGATCGACGACAAGCAGCGCGTGCTGGCCAGCACCGTCACGCCGATGCCCGGCGCGGCCGCACCGCGCGCCGCGCCGATCCTCTACGACGCGCCGTTGGCGCCCGCCATCAATGGCCTGGTCCTGCGCGGCCAGGGTTACCGCACCAGCATCGGCCTGATCGGCAACACCTTGTTCTGGATGGTGGTGGCGCTGTCGGCGCTCACCGTGTGGATGCTGCTGGGCAGTTGGCGCCACATGCGCCGGCGCGGGCAGATCCAGGCCGCGCTGGTGCAGGAAACCAACTTTCGCCGGGCGATGGAAAACTCCATGCTCACCGGCATGCGGGCGATGGATCTCGATGGCCGCATCACCTATGTGAATGCAGCGTTTTGCGCCATGACGGGCTTTGCCGAATCCGCCCTGATCGGCCGCCTGCCGCCCTTCCCCTATTGGCCACCCGATCGGGTGGAAGAGAACTCCCGGCTGTTGCAGCAAGAGCTGCACGGCCGCAGCCCGGCCGGCGGCATTGAAGTGAAGGTGATGCGCAAGGACGGCACGGTGTTTGATTCGCGCATGTACGTCTCGCCGCTGATCGACCCGCGCGGCCAGCAAACGGGCTGGATGACGTCGATGACCAACATCACCGAGGCCAAGCGCATCCGCGACCAGCTCTCGGCGTCGCACGAACGCTTCACCACGGTGCTCGAAGGGCTGGAGGCGTCGGTCTCGGTGTTGTCGGTGCCGCAAAACGAATTGCTGTTTGCCAACCGCTCGTACCGGCTGTGGTTCGGCGCCGAGGCGGCCGGCCATGCCGAGCTGGCCGGCGGCGCGGTCACTGCCAAGTACGTGCCTGACCCCGAAGAATTGAATGAAGGCTTTTCGGGCATGCCCACGCAGGAGATCACCACCAGCGGCGCGGCGCCGCGCGAGGTATTCGTGGAGCGGCTGCAGAAGTGGTTCGACGTGCGTTCGCGCTATCTGCAATGGACCGATGGGCGCCTGGCGCAGATGATCATCGCCACCGACATCACGCTGCGCCTGCGCGCCGAGCAACAGGCGTCGCAGCAGGCCGAAAAGGCCCAGGTCACCAGCCGCCTGGTCACCATGGGCGAGATGGCCTCTTCGGTGGCGCACGAGTTGAACCAGCCGCTCACCGCCATCACCAACTACTGCAACGGCATGGTCAGCCGCGTGCGCAACGATGCCATTGCGAAGGACGACCTGATTGCCGCGCTGGAAAAGACCGCGCGCCAGGCCGAACGCGCCGGGCTGATCATCCGGCGCATTCGCGCCTTCGTGAAAAAGAGCGAGCCACAGCGCCAGCCGGCACAGGCACGGCAGATCGTTGAAGACGCGGTCGAACTCGCCGGCATCGAGCTGCGCCGGCGCAATGTTTCCATCCGCACCTACGTGGCCAAGCGGCTGCCGGAATTGAACGTCGACCCGATCCTCATCGAACAGGTGTTGCTGAATCTGCTGAAGAACGCGGCCGAGGCGATCGACAACGCGCAACTGCCGAGCGCGCGGCGGCACATCGAGCTGCGCGTGGTGCCGCACCACACGCCCGATGACGGCGGCGTGATCCAGTTCACCGTGAGCGACACCGGCCCCGGGCTGAACGAAGAAGTCTTCGTGCGGCTGTACGAGGCCTTCTTCTCCACCAAGCCCGAAGGCCTGGGCATCGGGTTGTCTTTGTGCCGCACGATCATCGAGTCTCACCGCGGCCGGATCAGAGCGCAGAACCTCTACAATGGCGCTGCCATTTCCGGGTGCCGATTCAGCTTCACCTTGCCCGTTGAGCTGCCCTTGCGCACTGATGGCATGACCGTACCAGCCGAGCTGGACGCAATCCCCCCCGCAACCTCACGTTAAAGCGCCCATGAGCCTGATTCCGAAACGCGGCACGGTGTATGTGGTCGATGACGACGAGGCCGTGCGCGACTCGTTGCAGTGGCTGCTCGAAGGCAAGGACTACCGCGTGAAGTGCTTCGATTCGGCGGAGTCGTTCCTCTCGCGCTTCGACCCGCGTGAAGTGGCCTGCCTGATCGCCGACATCCGCATGGACGGCATGAACGGCCTGGAGCTGCAAGACCGGCTCGTCGAGCGCAAGAGCCCACTGCCGATTGTCTTTATCACCGGCCATGGCGACGTGCCGATGGCCGTGACGACGATGAAGAAGGGCGCGATGGATTTCATCGAGAAGCCGTTCAAGGAAGAAGAGCTGCTTGGCCTGGTCGAGCGCATGCTTGAGCAGGCGCGCACCGCCTTCAGCCAGCACCAAGAGCAGGCCAGCCGTGATGCGCTGCTGTCGCGCCTGACGACGCGTGAAGCGCAAGTGCTGGAGCGCATCGTCGCCGGCCGCCTGAACAAGCAGATTGCCGACGACCTTGGCATCAGCATCAAGACGGTGGAGGCGCACCGCGCCAACATCATGGAAAAGCTCAACGCGAACACCGTGGCCGATCTGCTCAAGATCGCGCTCGGCGCGCAAGTCAAGACGTGACGCGACCCCGGTCATGCGCGGGCCGCTTGAAGGGCGGCCTTTTTTATGGGGTGGGGGCGCTGAGCCACCGCACGGCCGCCCGAAGGTGGCTCGCTCCCGCCTGGCGGGACAGCGCAAAGCGCGAAGGGTGACCGAGTGAGCGCGCGCCTCATCGACGGCAATGCCCTCTCCAGGCAACTGCGCTCCCAGATCGCCCAACGCGCCGCGACCCTGAAAGAACGCGGTATGACGCCGGGCTTGGCGGTGCTGCTGGTGGGCGACAACCCCGCGAGCCGCGTCTACGTCCGCAACAAGGTCAAGGCCTGCCGCGATCACGGCCTGCACTCGGTGCTCGAGTCCTACCCCGAATCGATGACCGAGGCCGAACTGCTCAAGCGC
>JAYUQE010000198.1:0-12892 GCA_043756905.1 Burkholderiales bacterium
CGGCCAACCCGATCAGCGTGGCCGGGCAGGCCTTGGCCCACGGCGACAGCGCCACCTTGAGCGGCGCCGAGCCCTTGCGCATTGGCGGCTATTTGCTCAGGGCGCAGCTCGGTGTGGCAGCGCCTGCGACTGCGCTTGAGCCGGCGCTGCCCGGCGCCCGCATGCCCACCCCGCGGCCCGCCGCCGCACCGCAGCGCCATGCCGCAGCGCCCAGCGATGTGTTCGCCGACTTGCTTGGCGCCGGTGCGGGCACGACTGGCAGCAACCCCTTCGCCGACCTCTTGGGGGAGCCATCCGCAACACCAGCGGCCACACCGCCGCCGAGCCGGCGCGCCGCGTCACCGCCCGACCCGTTCGCCGGCCTGCTGCCGCCGCCCGCCGGCGTGGCTGCTGGCTCAGCCGCCCTGACGCCACCTGGCCCGGCGGCAGCACCAAGGCTGCCGGACGACTTCGACCCCTTCGCCGCGCCCGCCCCGGCGCGCGCCAGCCCCGACGCGCCGCCGAACACGCTGGCCGACCCCTTGGCCGACTTAGGCTTTGCCAGCGATGCGGGTCAGCCCTCGATGGATCAGTTCTTCGGCTTGGGCAACAGTGCCCCAAGCTCGGCCAGCGCCGACCCGTTGGCGAACTTTCTCGACCACACGCCTGCGCGCCAGGTTGAGCCGGCACAGCACGACCACTTGCCGGCGCTCAACGCGGCCTGGTCAGCACCCCGGGTGGCGCCACCGGTGCCACCGGTGCCGCCAGCGGCTGCGCCCACAACTGCGGCTGCGCCCAGCCCGCCCAGCCCGCCCACGGCGCCTGGCGCGAGCCTGGCAGGCCCTGACGCCATTGCCCTGTGGAATGCACTGTTAGAAGGCGCCGGCCTGCCGCCGGCCGCGCAAAGCGCGTCGCCCGGCGCGCCCGAGGCCCGGATGCGCGAGCTGGGCCGCATCGTTCGCAGCGCCATGGAAGGCATCCTGCAATTGATCGCCGTGCGTGCCAGCACCAAGCATGAGTTGCGCGCCGGCGTCACGGTGATCCAGGCGCAGCACAACAACCCGCTGAAGTTTTCACCCGATGCGCGCGCCGCACTCGAACAGTTGCTGGCGCCCCCGCTGCGTGGTTTTCTTGACGGCCCCGCCGCCATGGACGACGCCATGCACGACCTGGTGGGCCATGCCATCGGCAGCGTGGCCGGCCTGCGCGCGGCCGTTGAAGGCATGCTCGATCGCTTTGCGCCGCAGGCCCTGGAGGCCAAGCTGGGCGCCGGCTCCCTGCTCGGCAACCTGCTGCCCATGCATCGCAAGGCCCGCCTGTGGGACTTGTACCTGCAGCACCACGCCGCCATTCGCGATGAAGCCGAGGAAGACTTCCACACCCTGTTCGGCAAGGCCTTCCTGGCGGCTTACGAGCAGCAGATCGAGCGCTTGCGGCGCGAGGCGGCGGGACGATGAGCGCGCGTGGCCGTTCCACAGCGCTCATCCCGGAGCGCGCAGCGCGCAGGGTCGTCCAGTGACCCCGATCCGCATGGCCAGCAGCAGCGCACGTGGCGCGCGCAGCCACAACGAAGACGCGCTGGCCGTGGGCGTGGCGCGCAATGGCCACTTCGCGGTGCTGGCCGACGGTGCCGGCGGCCACCGCCGCGGCGCCGAGGCGGCGCAGCGCGCCGTGGCCTGCATCGAGCGGCTATTGCGCGACGATGCGGTGGCGTTCTCGCCGGCCAACCTGACGCAGATCGTGCGCCTGGCGCATTCCGAACTGCTGCACCACCAGGATTCCCAAGTGCAAGACGCGCGCATGCACTGCACGGTGGTGGTGTTGTGGCTCGACCCGGCGCTGGGCCATGCGCTGTGGACCCACGTGGGCGACTCGCGCCTGTACCGCTTCCGCCATGGCCAGGCCGATGTGGTCACCGCTGACGACAGCGTGGTGCAGCGGCTGTTCCAGGCCGGCCTGATCCGCGCCGAGCAGGTGCCTGCGCACCCGCAGAAGAACCAGCTTCTGGCCGCGCTGGGCATGGTGGGCGAGGTGGCGCCGCACACCGTGGTGCGGCCCGTGGAGCTGAACGAGGGCGATGCCTTCTTGCTGTGCAGCGACGGCTGGTGGGAAGGCTTCGACGCTGCCGGCCTGGCCAGCGGCCTGGCCGCTGCGCAAGAGCCGGCGCAGTGGCTGGCTGCGCAAAGCGCGCAGATCGAGGCCCACGCCAAGCCGCGGCAAGACAACTTCAGCGCTGTGGCGGTGTGGCTGGGCGCGCCCGGCAGCGCCAGCCACTCGGGCGCCGACGACACGCTGCCGCGCGCCCGGCCGGCGGCATGACCGAGCTCACTCTTCGCCCTGCGCGGTTGGCACGCTGCCGCGCGTGCCTGCGGCCTGTTTCCTACCACTGGCGCAGCAGCATCAGCTTGAAGGCCTCGGGCCCGGGCAAGCCCGTGACCACGCTGCAACTGCCAGGCGTGGCGGGCGTGCCGGGCATGCCGGGTGCGCCGCGCGCGGCAGGCACGACCATGGGCCACCACACGCTGGCGCCGGCCAAGCGCTGGCTCAGCGCCTGCGCGGCCAGGCTGAGCGCGGCGTCACTCAGGCCCGCGCCGGCAGCCACTTCGTAGCGCTCGCGCCCGGGTGTGGCGGGTGTGGCGAGTGTCGGGTCTGGCAGCGCACGCAGCCACGGCTTGCGGCCGCTGCCCGGCCACGGCGGCGCTTGCGCCAGCGCCGCTTCAAACGCCGCCAGCGTGGCGCCGTCGGCCAGCGTGGCCAGGCCGGCGCGAGCCAGATGCGCGCACCACAGCTCCAGGTGGTCCAGGCCCACCCGGTCGGCCGGCGGCGCGCTGCGCGGCAAGGCCAGCAGCAGCGGGTAGTAGCGGCCCACGTTGTCGCAACTGGGCAGCCACACGCCGAACCACCATTGCGCATCCACCACGCCGGGGCCCCAGGCGAAGCGCCACACCGGTGCGGCCAGGTAGGCGGCCAACCAGCCTTCGCCCAGCGCCTGCTGGCTGGCGCGCAGCCCGGCGCTGAACCAGGCGTCGCAGGCCTGCACCCAGCCGGCATCGAGCCGGCGCGAAGCGAAGTCGCCCAGCATGGCGAGCTTGCCGAACCAGCCTGGCGTGTGGGGCGCGAGCAGGCTGGGGGCGGGTTCCGGCGCGGGCATGGTGGCGTTCCGGTTGGCAGGGCTTCATGCACCGGCCGCGAACCCTGCCGTCACAGCCCCATGGGGCAAGCGAAGCTGCGCAGTTCAGGCAGGCGCAAGGGGTTGCGCACGCTGCCGGCGGTGATGTCGAAGACCGCCTTGCGGCCATCAATGTTGAAGGTGGCGCGGAACTTTTCGGGGGCTGAACCGGGCTGGAGGTCGACCCGCTCGAACAGCCGGAACAGCGCCCACGGCCCATCGTTGAGCATGCCCGTGCCGCCGGCCGGCTGCACCGCCACCCGCACCACGCCACTGCCGCGCGGGCCCGGCCAGCGCACCGGCTGCGGGATCTGCGGGCCATGGTCGTAGCGCACCGGCTGGCCATCGACATCAAGGCTGAATTCCTTCAAGCCCTGATCCATCTCCACCGGCTTGAACACGAGCTGGGTCGCCGGGCCGGTGCCGCCCTGGAAGAAAGTTTCGCGGATGGTTGCAGCGCGCTGGAACTGCGGCAAGGTGCCGGCATCGCTGCCCATCGACGCGCCTTCAATCGGGCGGAAACTCCAGGGCCGGGTGCTGGTGTCAATGTAGGGCGCCAGCTTCTGCTGCATCAGCTCGAACTTGCCCCCCGGGCCGAACAGGGCCGCAAAGTCAGCCGGTGTGACCTCACGCGCCGCGCTGGCATCAAACGGGTAGCGGCCGGCCGCCGCTTGCTGGCAGAACTCGCCCACCTGCGAGCGCACGTCGCGCGATAACGTTTCACGCAACTGGCTGGCCACGCCGCGCCCGGCGGCGGCGCCCAGGGTGTCGAGCAGCGCGCGCAAGGGCTCGGGGGCATTGGCTGCATCGGCCCGCATCTGGTTGGGCAAGGGCGAGGGGGGCGGTGCGCCGCCCCCCTTGAGGACGGTGTCGGTGGCGGTGAGCAGCACCTGCAGTTCACCCAGTCGCGCCAGCACGGATTCGACCGGCGCCTTGCCGCCTTCGGGCGCCGTGACCTGGCGGCGCAGCGCAGTGAACTCGTCATCGACGATGCTCTCGATGCGCTCGCCCGGCGTGCCCAGGTTGGGCTTGGCGACGCCGATTTTGTCGAACACCTTGCCTTTGACGGCATCCACCGTGCCGCGTGCACTGTCTTGCAGGGCCCCGCCCGGGCCGCTGCTGGCGAGCAAGGTGGTTTCACGCGACATGGCCTTGAGCAGCGGCAGCAGCGGCGTGTCGGGCGCGGCCAGGAAGCGCGTGCGCTCCAGGGCCTGCGTCACGCCCGCCGCGGGCAACATGCGCACATCGGCAATGAAGGCCTTCCAGGTGTCGCGGTACTCGGTGAGGTACAAGCGGCGCACGTCGTCGGTGAGCTTGCCGGGTGCCAGCAGCGTTTGCGCGCCCCGCGTGTCGCTGCCCGCCACACCCAGCACCCAGCCCTGCTCGTCAGCCAACTGGCGGGTGGCGTCGCCGACCACGGCCTGGAAGCCTTCGTGGTAGCCCTTGTAGGTGAACAGGCCCGGCACGCCGCGCGTCAGGGGCTGGCCGCTGGCACGGGTGAAGACCAGAGGCGCGCTGCTGCCGCCGGCCTTCACGACCGTGAACTCTGCAAACCCTTCGCCCAGGCCACGCTGGCGCAAGCGGCTGTAGACGCGCTGCGGCAAGGGCACCGCGGCCAAGCGGTTGCGGGTGGTATCGACCAGCGCCTGGTCCTTGGGCAGGGGCGACACGGCCGGGCCTTGCGCAAGCAAGGCGTCGAGGTGGTTGGCCAGGGCCTGGCGCTGCTCGTTGCTCAGGCTGCGGTCTTGCGTCAACTGCCAATCGGCTTCGATCTGCGCTTTCAGCGCCGCGGCGTCGAAGTGCGGCAGGTCGTACAGCATCAGGTAGGCCTTGAGCGCCTCATAGTGCGCCTCGGGTTGGCCCGGCACGCGCAACTGGTTTTCAAAGCGCAGCGCCAGGCGCGGCAGCATCGCATCGCGCAGCATTTGCTGGTAGCTGAGCTGCGCGGCGGCGTCGAGCCGGCGGCCCTGGTATAGGCCGAAACCCAGGCTCCAGGGCACAGCCGCACCTTCATCGGCGCTGGCGCGCGCCAGGGCCTGTGTGGCCTGCAGCGCAGGCAGCAGCGGGCGCAGTTCGGCGTTGGCGTGGTTGGGGGTTTGCTGCAACTGGCTGCGCGCCACTTCCACGCGCTTGGCCACGGCCTCGATGTAGCGCGTGTTGCCATGCCAGCTCACCCACCAGGCCGCCAAGGCGGCGCAGGCCAGCAGGCTCAGCATGGCATAGGCACCCACCGCGAAGGCCTGGCGGCGGCGCTCCCAGCCGCGCCGCGTGCCGGCCAGGCCTTGTTCGGTCAACACAACGTTTGAGAGCACTTGCTCCAGAAAGTAGCTGCGCCCGCTGGCCCGCTGGCTGGGCAGCATGGCTTGCTCCAGGCGGTAGCGCCGCGCCACCGCGCCGAGCACGCGGTCGATCGGCGTGCCTTCTTGCGTGCCGCTGACGAAGTACACCCCGCGCAGCATGGGCTCGGCTTCGAACGGCGACGGCGCAAACACCTGTTCGACGAATTCCTGTACCGGCGCATGCAGGCTGGCGAACTGGTTGGGGAAGCCGTAGATGCGCTCACGGCGCGGCGGGTCGGCCTCGGCTTGCAGGCGGTCAACCAGGCCTTGGTCGAGCCGGGTTTGCAGCGCCTTCATCTCTTGCTGCATGGCCTGCTGCAGGGCAGGCGGCGCGCCCGCAGCAGGCAAGGCAAAGGTGAAACCCCAGGGCGCGGTGCGCACGGCTTTGCCCAGTGCTTCAAAGGTTTCGGTGAAGCCGGCCATCAGGTCGCACTTGGTCACCAACAGGTAGATCGGCAGGCGGATGCCCAGCACTTGATGCAGCTCCTGCACGCGGGCGCGAACGGTCTGGGCATGCTGCTGTCGCTCGGCCGCGCTCTTGGCCAGCAAGTCGGGCACCGCCACGGTGACCAGCACGCCATTCACCGGCTGGCGCGGGCGCGACTTTTTCAGCAAGGCCAGGAAGCCGGCCCAGGTGGCCTGGTCATTCGCCGGGTCGCTGTCTTGCGTGGTGAAGCGGCCCGCGGTGTCGATCAGCACGGCGCGGTCGGTGAACCACCAGTCACACGCCCGCGTGCCGCCCACGCCGCGCACCGCTTGCTCGCCCATCTTGCCGGCCAGGGGAAACTGCAACCCGGCATTGCGCAGCGCCGTGGTCTTGCCCGAGCCGGGCGCGCCAATGATCAGGTACCAGGGCAACTGGTAGAGGTAGCGGCCCGAGAAGCGATCGTTCAGCTTGCGCCAGGCGCCGGCCGCACCACCTGCTGCAACGGCACCCCCCGAAGCCCCCGCGGCCACGCCAAACCGCGCCTGGCGCAGCAGGGCCAGCGCGCCCTCGAAGCGCCCGCGCACCAAGGCCAGGTCGGCGCTTTCGGCATGCGGATCGGGGCCCGCGGGCGCGGCCACCAGTTGCGCCACCACCTGGGCATTGCCGTGCCGCGCGCGCCAGGCGCGCCAGGCCACCAGGGCGGCCACGCCCAGCACGATGGCCGCGGTGGTGAGCCAGCGCGCACGCACGCCATCCAACGGCCGCACATCGCCCACCGCGACCAGTGGGCCGATGAGCCACACCACGCCCAGCACGGCGAGCAAAAGCACCGCGGCCAGCAGCCAGCGGTTGAAGACCAGGCCGAGCAACTTTTTCAGCATGCTCTCACCTCGGTGCCGAGGCGGCGCCGGCCAGCGGCGTGGCGCGCGGCACGGCCGGCGCGCGCGCACTGAGCAGCGTCAGCTCCACGCGCCGGTTTTGCGCGCGGTGGGCATCGCTGTCGTTGCCGACCACCGGCTCGGCGTCGGCCCGGCCTTCGGCGCGCAGCCGGCCCGCGGGCACGCCATGGCTCGCCATCAGCTCGCGCACCGTGCGCGCGCGCTCTTCAGACAAATGCCAGTTGGAAGGAAAGCGCGCCGTGCGCATCGGCGTGTTGTCGGTGTGGCCGGTGATGAGCACGTCGCCGCCCACGCGCAGCATGGCGTCGCTGATCCGGCGGATGAGCTCCTCGCGCTCGGGCTGCAGGGCCGCGCTGCCGCGCGCAAACAGGCCATCACCACGCAGCGTGACGACGCTGCGATCAACCTCGTCGCGCACCGTCACCTGGCCGGCGCGAATGTCGGCTTGCAAGAATTCCGCCAGCCGCGGCTGCGCCGCCGGCTGCGCCACCGCGGCCATGGGTGGGGGCAGGCGCAGGCGCTGGATGGCGGCGTGCACCGGGTCGGCCCGCTCGGCCAGGGCCAGCGTGAGGCCGGCATACACGGCGCCCAGCAGCAACAACACCAACGCCGCGGTCGCCGCCAGCGGCAGCCACGACAGCGCCGGGCGTTGCGGTGCGGGGTGGGCGGCCCAATGTTCGGCCAGGGCCGCGGGGTAGGGGCCGCGCTGGCTGGCGATGATTTGCGCCAGGCGCGCGCGCACGGCTTCGAGCTTGTCGCGCCCGCCTTCGATGACGCGATAGCGGCCCTCGAAGCCCAGCGCCAGCGCGGCGTAGATCAACTCCAGCAGATCGAGGTGTTCGGCCGGTTTTTCGGCCAGCCGCGCCATCAGCTGGAACACCTTTTCGCCACCGAAGGCCTCGTTGTGAAACTCGGCCAACAGGCTGTGCCGTGCCCAGGCGCCAGTGCCGCCCCAGGGCGTGTCGGCGGCGGCTTCATCGATCATGGTGCACAGCACGTAACGCGCCGCCATCACGCGCTCGGGCGCGATGCCTTGCTGCTGCGCGGCCGTGACGAATTCGCGGATGCCTTGTGCCAGGCTGGCGCGCAGCGCCGCCACATCGGCCACCTGGCGCGTGTGGCGCAGCGGCGCCACCAGCAGCAGCAGCCGGTTGGCCAGCGCCATGATGGGGTTCAGGCCGTGGTCGGGCAGCGCGGCGTCGTCTGCGGCGCTCGCGGCGGCCCACGCCGCAGCGCCGCCGTTGCCCGGCGCCGGGCTGGCCCACGCCGCCGGGTTGGGGCGAATGAAGGTGCGCTGCGCATCGAGCGCCGCGAACGGGTCATTCAGCGCATTGGGGTCGTTGGCCATGACGCACCGTGCAGGGTTCGTTGGGCGGGTCTCTCAGGGCTGGCGCAGCGCCCACAGCTCCAATTCGAGCCCGGGAAAGTCACCCGAAACATGTAACGCCACGCTGCCGCTTTGTTCGAGCTGCTTCCACAGTTCGCCCTGGCGCTCGACTTCGAAATAGTGGCTGCCGGCGTGATAGGGCAACTGGCGCGGCGCCACCGGCAGGCTGCGCAGCACCAGGCCGGGCAGTTGCAGGTTAACCAGGTCCTTGATGCGCTCGGTGGGGCCGAATTTGCTTTGCGCCGGGAAGCGCTGGCGCAATTGCTCGGCCGGCAGTTGCGCGCGCACGGCCAGCACCAGGCCGGCGGTGCGCAGCAGTTCGGCGTCGGCCACCACGGCGGTGCGCACGCCGTGGCTGCGGTCGACCAGCTCGATCTGCTCGGCGTGGCGCTGGATCACGGCCGAGAGCATCTCGCGCAGATCGCGCACCAGCGGCGTGAACACGCCCTGCAGGTCGTCGTGCCGGTACAGCGGGTATTCGGGCGGCACGCGCGCGCCACTGGCAAAGCTGGCCATCTCGCCGGCCAGTTGCAGCAGGCACTGGTGCAAGGGCCAGGGGTGCACGCTGGGCAAGGCGGCGAACTGGTGCAGCAGCGGCTCGCTGCGGTTGAGCAGTTGCAGCATCAGGAAGTCAGCCACCTCCGACACGCCTTGCCCCAACTGGCCCATCTGCCCGGCCAGCGCCCGCGCCCGCTGCTGCACCAGGCCGTGCAGCAGCGCCGCGGTGGCGCTAAGCTGGCCGCTGGCGCTGATGCGCGTTTGCGGCGCGAGGTAGCCGCGGTCGAGCACCAGTTGCCCGTCGCCGCGGCGTTCAACCACGCGTGCCACACCCAGGCACGCAAAGGCGTCGCCGGCCTCGCGCTGGCGCAGCAAGGCCAGGCGCGGTGCGCCGAGCTGCACGGGCTCGGGGTCGTCGGTGGCATTGGCCTGGTCAAGCAAGGCGGCCTCGACCACGCTGTAGCGGCACAGGGGATCGGCCGCGCCGCCGCCGAAATCAATTTCGGTGACGCCCTGGCGAGCCAGCGGCAAGGCCAGGCAGACCAGCTCATTGACCATGTCGGGCGCGACGTTCAGCGCACTGGGCAGGGCATCGACATCGGGCATCGAAAAGGGCGTGCCGTCGGCCAGCACGCCGCGCGCGCGCAGCAAGGCCAGGCGGCCCAGGGCGAGCTGGGCCTCGTCGAGCACGATCTCGTCGAACCCCCAGGCATGCGGCTGGCCGGCGCGCACCCGCGCATCGGCCCAGGCTTCGGTGAAGCGCGCCTGTTGCTGGAAGTGGTGGGGTTGCAGGAACAGGCCCTGCGACCAGATGACGCGATGCTGCAAAGCCATTTGGCGACGCAGCGTCAAGGCTGCACCCGGGCCGTGACGGCCAGGGTGTCAGCATGGATGTGGAACTGCTGTGAGCGCCCCGGCACCACCGCCACCACGCTGCGCCACACCGCGTGTTCCAGGTCGCGGTAGGCGGCCAACACGCCCAGGAAGCGGGTGTCGGCGGCGAGTGTGCGCGCGTAGACGCGGCTCTCGCCGGGCTGCAGCGTCAGCTCATCGCGCGCCACCAACTCGGCACCCAGGGTGGCTTGGTCAGCCTGGTACAGGGCCATGAAGTCAGCCTGTTTGAAGGCCGTGTCGGACTTCAATTCATACACGCGAAGGCGCAAGGGCGACGGCCGCTGCGTCACGCTGGGGTTGAGCGTGGCCGCCGCCACCAGGTTGCCGCTGACGCTGGCCGGTGTGGCCGGCGGCGGCTTGGCGCACGCCTGCAGCCCACCCAGCACCAACCCGGCGATGCAGCGGCGTCGCGCCACATCAATGGGGTCGTGAACATCAGCGCAAGGGGGTGAGTGCAGCACGACGGCTCCGGCAACGCGGTGCGGTGAAGAATAAGCACGGCACGGCTGATCCATGCGTGACTTAGGTAACCCGCCCTGACGCCAGGGCGCACGCGCAGCCGCCTGGTTTCCAGGTTGTGACGCATGACGGCGCGGCGGGCATGCTGCAAGGCGCCTGGTTTGTGCCAGCATTGACCCCATGCACATGTCTTCAGTTCAAGCGCCTGTTGCCAGGCTGACGTTGCAGCCATGACGACGCAGGTGCACAGCGGCCACACGGCGTTGTCGCGGCACGCCGAGCGCACGCCTGCGGCCGAGTCCGAGCTGCCGGGTGGCGCGGCGGGCGCAGCCAGCCTGCGCCGCCCGCCCGGCTACACCGCCGACCCCGCACCCACCCTGCCCTCGGCGCCCACCATCGTTGCGGCACACACGCCGGCCGCATTGCCGTTCCCGCCCACCATCCCGGGCGCGCCGATGAGCGCCGGGCCCGCCGGGGCCTTCACGCCCGCACAACGCGGCAGCAGCGGCGACGCCGTGATGCGCCAGGTGGGCCGCTACCAGATCTTGTCGCGCCTGGGGCGCGGCGGCATGGCCACGGTGTACCGCGCGCACGATCCGCAGATCGGGCGCGACGTGGCGATCAAGTTCCTGCATGCCTCGCTGGCGCAGGAGGGTGAATGCCATGCGCGCTTCTTGCAGGAGTCGCGTGCAGCGGGCGGTTTGTCGCACCCCAACATCGTGATCGTGCATGACGTCGGCGAGATCGAAGGCCGGCCGTACATGGCCATGGAACTGATCGACGGTGTGCCGTTGTTCGACGTGATGGAGCGTTCGCGCCAGATGCCGTTTCGCCAGGCCGCGGCCATCGGCCGGCAGTTGGCCGATGCGCTGGACTATGCGCACGCGCACGGCATCGTGCACCGCGACATCAAGCCCGGCAACATCATGGTGCTGCGCGATGGCCAGAGCATCAAGGTCACCGATTTCGGCATTGCGCACATGGCCGAAAGCGCCCATCAGCACACCCAGGTGGGTGCGGTGCTGGGCACGCCGCAGTACATGTCGCCCGAGCAAACGCGCGGCGAAAAGCTTGACGGCCGCTCCGACCTGTTTTCCACCGGCATCGTGCTGTACCAGATGCTCACCGGCGAGCGGCCGTTCCGCGGCGACAACCTGGTCGCGCTGGCCACGCGCATCGCCGGCGAAGAACCACCGGCGCTGGCGCTGTTGCGGCCTGACACGCCGGCGTCATTGCGCCGCGTGGTCGACCGCTGCCTGGCCAAGGTGCCGGCGCAGCGTTATCAGTCGGGCAAGGAGCTGGCCGCGGCGCTGGGCAAGGTGGTCACCGAGCTGGATGAAGCGGCGCGCACGCGGGCCCAGCCGCGCCAGGTGCCGTTGCGCGTGAAATGGGCGCTGGCCATGGCCGCGGTGGTGGCGGTGGTGATGGGCTTGACGGCCGCCGTGATCACCCAGCGCCAGTACGCCGCCATGATGGGCCAGGCGATCGACAACGGCGCCGCGCTGGCGCGCTTCATCGCCCGCCAAAACGCCCAGGCGGCGCTGGGCGAAGAATGGGAAGTGGTCGACGTGGCGGTGCAGGAGATGATGAAAACGGGCAGCTTCGAGCGCATCGTGGTCGTCGACCCGAACGGCGTGGTGCGCGCCTCCAGCCTGCCTGGCTTGGTGAACCTGCCCTACCGCGCGGCGGGCACCACGCCGCTGGAACAGCTTGGCGGCAATGCCGCGGTGGTGCGCTACAGCGCCAACGATGAGCGCGTGCTCGGCTTCGAGGCGCCGCTGATGTTTCAAGACAAGCTGGTGGGCAAGGTGGCGCTGGGGCTGCCCGAGCGGCCGCTGCTGAAGGTGGCGCAGTTGTCGATCACCTTGATGGTGGTGTTGGCCCTGGTCACGGTGGCCGCCGTGGCTGCGGCGATGTACTTGCTGGGTGACTGGTTTGCCAGGCCGATCAGGCTGGTGAGCGAATCGATGGGCGAGTTGGCCAAGGGCCGCTTCGACCACCGCATCGGCGAGCAGCGCAAAGACGAGTTCGGTGAACTGTTCGCCGCCTATGACGCCATGGCCATGGCCCTGGAGCAACGCTACGGTGGCCCGCGGCCGCGCCCATCCACCCTGCCCACCCAGGGGCCGGGGACGATGACACCGCTGCCGTCACGGCCATCGCGGCCATCGCGGACACCTGAGCAGTGATGGCCAAGGCTACCGGGTCGATGATGCTGCGCATTCCAGCGCTGCTGCTGGCCGCGGCGTTGGGCGCCGGCTGTGCGGGGAGCCCCCCGGCACCGACCGTGCCCGCTGCCGCCATGCCTGCCGCGGCCCCCAACACCGTGCCCGGCCCGGCCGGCGCGTTGCAGACCGGTGTCGTGCTGGGCCGCAGCGAGCGCCTGTTGGTGTACCAGCCGGTGGCCCGTGAAACGCTGGCCAGCATCGCCCGCCGCTACCTGGGCGACGCCAAGCAGGCTTGGCAGATTGCGCAGGCCAACAACGACACCTGGGTCGTTGAGGCCGGCACGCCGCTGGTCGTGCCGCTGCGGGCCAGCAACCCGCTGGGCGTGGCCGCGCAGGGTTGGCAGGGCGTTGTAGTGCTGGCCTATCACCGGTTGGGTGCGCCGGCGTCGAAGATGACCGTCACGGCCGAGCGCTTCGAAGCGCAACTCGAATGGCTGCTGGCCCAGCACTACCAGGTGCTGCGCCTGAGCGACATGCAGGCCTTTCTGGCCGGCAAGCAGGCTGTGCCGCGCAAGGCCGTGGTGCTGACGTTTGACGATGGCTATGAATCGGTCTACCGCCTGGCATTCCCGCTGCTGAAAAAACACAGCCTGCCGGCCACGGTGTTCGTCTA